>JAQGNM010000274.1 GCA_028291845.1 Massilia sp.
CGAGCGCGAAACCTTCGAATCGGCGCTGCAGCTGGGCCGCAGCGTGCTGCGCCACCTCGGCTTCGGCGCCTGGCACGCGCGCCAGGCCGCCCACAAGTTCAGGCAGCACAACATCAAGTCGCTGCACGCGGTGTATCCGTTTTATAAGGACCAAGACCAGTATATTTCGATGGCGAAGCAGTCGAGGGAGGAGCTCGATGCGATGTTTGCGCGCGATTTGAATGCGCTTGAGGAGGAGAAGAGTAGTTGGGATAAGCTGAGCTAGCGGGGGACTGGCACGTAGCCGGGGACTGGCACGCGCGCGGCGGCGTTTGCTTTTTCCACCGGCTCGAAATGCGCGGTGCCTGGGCGGCCCCGCCTGTCCCCATTTCGCGTTGAGGCAAATCAAAATGGGGACCGTTCCGAACGCAAGCTTTGGCTCGGATCTAAAATGGGACAGGCACCTGCGGCGCCAGTCCCCCTACTGCACCTGCTCCAAAGCAGCCGCAAAAATCTGCAGGGTGCGCTCCTTCGCATGCAGCTTGTCCAGCCCGAACAAGCCGATCCTGAACGTTTTGAAATCGGCCGGCTCGTCGCACTGCAGCGGCACGCCGGCGCCGATCTGTACGCCGGCCTGGACGAATTTTTTCGCCGAGGCGATGGCGTCGTCGTCGGTGTAGCAGACCACCACGCCGGGCGCCTCGAAGCCGGCTGCGGCCACGCTCTTGAAACCGCGCTGGGCCAGCAAGACGCGCACGCCGTCGCCGAGCGCCTGCTGCTCGGCTTTGACTTTGTCGAAACCGTAGGCGGCTGTTTCCAGCATCACCGCGCGCAGGGTGGTCAAGGCGTCGGTCGGCAAGGTGGCGTGGTAGGCGAAGCCGCCGCCTTCATAGGCTTCCATGATCTGCAGCCATTTTTTCAGGTCGCAGGCAAAGCTGGTGCTGGTGGTGGCGTCGATACGGCTGCGTGCCAGCTCCGACAGCATCACCAGTGCGCAGCAGGGCGAGCCGCTCCAGCCTTTTTGCGGCGCGCTGATCAACACGTCGACGCCGCAGGCCTGCATGTCGACCCAGATGGTGCCGGAGGCGATGCAGTCGAGGACGAACAGGCCGCCCACCGCATGCACCGCGGCGCCGATCTGGCGCAGATAGTCGTCCGGCAGGATGATGCCGGCGGCCGTCTCCACATGCGGCGCGAACACCACCGCGGGGCGTTTCTCATGGATCGCGGCGACCACTTCTTCGATCGGCGCCGGCGCGAACGGCGCCTGGTGCGCATCCTGCAGCGGGCGCGCTTTCAGCACCGTCGAGGTGGCGGCAATCGCGCCCATGTCGAAAATCTGCGTCCAGCGGTAACTGAACCAGCCGTTGCGGATCACCAGACAGTCGCGGTTGGTGGCGAACTGGCGCGCCACCGCTTCCATGCCGAAGGTGCCGCTGCCTGGCACCACGATGGCCGAGGCGGCGTTGTAGACCGTTTTGAGAGTGGCGGAAATGTCGCGCATGACGCCCTGGAATTGCTGCGACATGTGGTTGATGGCGCGGTCGGAGTAGACGACCGAATATTCGAGCAAGCCGTCGGGATCGACGTCGGGCAGTAAGCCTGGCATGGGGTTTCTCCTGTGATGTTGTTTTTACTTTGTTCTTATGCCGGGTCGCCCGGGCGTTCATCGAGTGCGATGTCGACCATCAGGTCCTGCGCCAGCGTGCCCAGTTCGGCGCGCAGGGCGTCGAGCGGCACGCCGGCCGGAGCCAGCAGGTGCGCCCCGATCTTGAATGTCTGCACGCCGGACACGCCGCTGCGGACGATGTCGGTGTGGATGCTCTCGATGGAGACGCCGCGCTCGGCCAGCATGGCGGTCAGGCGGCTGACGATGCCGACCCGGTCCTCGCCCACCAGTTCGAGTTCGAACGAGCGCCAGGTCGGCGGCACCACCGCGCTGCCGCGGCTGGCGACGATGACCTGCAGGCCGGATGCCGACAGCTGCTGCAAGGCGGCCATCAGGGCGTCGGCATGCTCGCGCGGCACGTCGAAATGCACGGTGCCGGAAAATTCGCCCGACAGGCGCGTCATGCGGCTGGCCGCCCAGTTGGCGCCGTAACGCTGGGCGCGCTCGGCGAGCATGCTGACGATGCCGTGGCGGTCCGGTCCCACCACCGTCACCACCAGCGGCACCGTGGCCGGCGCGGTTTCCTCGGTCAGCACCACGGCGCGGCGGATCATCTTGGCCTGGGTGGCGAAGCGCTGGTCTTGCGGGAAGGCCGGCAGCATGCCCTCGACGCGCGCATGGTGCACCACCTTGGCCAGCAGGGCGATCCCCATCGGCGCCAGCGCGCGCTCCCACAGCTGGCGGGCGTTTTCGCCTTTCAGCACAAAGCACCAGTCCTGCGCTGCGATGGCGCCGGCGTCCCAGCCGTCGGCCAGGTGGTAGACCGAACCGCCGGCGATCGGGTCGCCCTCGAGGATGGTCCACTCGACGGCGGCGATGCCGCGGTGGCGCGGCAGCAGCGACGGGTGGTAGCCGACGCCGCCCAGGCGGGCGCGCGCCAGGGCGCCGTCGCTCACGCGCGCGTGGGTATGGGCGGCGATGATCAGGTCGGTGCCTTCGGGAATCGCCTCGGCCGGCACGTTGCGCGGGTCGGCCAGCACGTGGACCGGCAGGCCGGCGGCGTGGCCGGCCACCGCCAGGCGGTCATCCTCGGCCGGCGCGACGACGCCGACAAATTCGATGCCGACTTCGCGGCTCAATGCTGCCAGCACGGATGCGGCAAAAAAACGGGAACCCACCAATGCGACCTTCATCGACCATATCCTCGAACTGTACGGACTCCAAGGATAGCAGAAAGGGGCGCCCCGCGTAGGGCGCCCGGCGCAGGGGCGCCCGGCGTAGGTGGGCCGGCGCAGGGGCGGCCACCCCGGGCGCGATCGGGTGCGATCGGGTGTTTACGCGCCGCCGTCCGGCGCAGTGGCGGCCGGCGCCGCCTCGGCGGCGTCCTGGCTGCCGCGCGCGCCGGCGGCGGCGATCGCCTGCTGCAGCTCGCCGACGTCGACCGGTTTGGTCAGGTGCTGGTCGAAACCGGCATCGGCCGCCTTCTGGCGGTCGCGCTCCTGGCCGTAGCCGGTCAGCGCCAGCATAATGCCGCGAAAGCCCTGGCGGCGCACGGCGCGCCCCAACTCGAAGCCGTCGATGTCGGGCAGGCCGATGTCGAGGATGGCGACGTCCGGCTGCATGCGCTGCAGCAGCGCCAGCGCGGCCTTGCCGTCGTGGGCGGCGCGCACCTGGTGGCCCATCAGGGTCAGCACTTCGGCGGTGGTATGGGCGGCGTCGAGGTTGTCGTCGACGATCATGATGCGGCGCACCGCCGTCACCGGCGCCGGCGCGCTGGCCGGTTCGGCCGCCACGCTCGATTCGACCGCCGGCAGCACCACTTCGAAACGGCTGCCCTGCCCCAGCCCGGCGCTGAAGGCGCGCACCTTGCCGTCCATCAGCTCGACGATCGACAGCACGATGGTCAGGCCCAGCCCCAGCCCGCCGGAGGAGCGCGCCAGCGGCTGCGGCGCCTGGTAGAACGGCTGAAAAATCAGGGCCGAGGTGGCGCTGTCCATGCCGACCCCGCTGTCGATTACCGCCAGCACCGCCTCCAGCCCCTCGCGCCTGACCTCGACCTTGACATTGCCGGCGCCGCCGTACCTCAAGGCATTGGCCAGCAGGTTGGTCGCCACCTGCACCAGCCGCGTTTCGTCGCCCATCACCCACACGTCGTCGATGGCTTCCTCGAAAGTGCGGTTGAGGCCATCCATGGCCGGGCGCACCGAGTCGATCGCCTGACGCACCGCCTGCGACAGGCTGACCGTCTCGTGCGCCATGGTCAGCTTGCCCTGGGTGATGCGCGAGACGTCGAGCAGATCGTCGACCAGCCGGCGCATGTGGTTGACCTGGCGGCGCATGGTCTCGCGCTCGCGGCGGCACTCGTTGCCGGCGCGTACGTCCATCAAATCGAGCGCCATCACGATCGGCGCCAGCGGATTGCGCAGCTCGTGGCCCAGCACGGCGAGAAAATTGTCCTTGGTGGCAGCGGCCCGCTCGGCCCGCGCCAGCGCCTCGGTGAGCGAGGCCACCAGCGCTTCGCGTTCGCGTTCGCCCGCTTCCAGTTCGGCCGACGCCTTCAACAGGCTATCGCCGATCTGGTTGACTTCGCGCACGCGGCTGGGCAGCATCTGCGCCGGCAGCTTGCGGCCCAGCCGCGCGGTCTGCTCCTTCAAATGGTCGATCGACACCACCAGGCGGCGCGCGATCGCCGCCACCAGCGCCACGTACAGGGCCAGCGCCAGCGCGATCGCCATCGCATAGGCGCCCAGGGTGCGCCACAATACCTGGCCGAAGCGGGCGGTGGGCGCCGCGATCGCCACCGTCCAGCCGTGGTCGGGCACGGTGCTGTAGGTCACCAGCAGGCCGGCGCCGTCCTCGCCCACGCCGGTGCCGATCGCTTCGAGGGCGCCGCGCCGCATCAGGCGTCCGACGTTTTCATTGACCGGCGTGGCGACCGTCTTGTCCTGGTCGCGCGTGCGCGCCACCCGCAAGGCCTGGGCGTCCGACACCACCACCAGCCACTCCGGCGGCACTTTCTGGTTTTCCAGGATGCGCAGCATGCGGTCGGGCGCCAGCGCCACCGTGACCACGTACTGCAGGCGTCCGTCGACCACCAACGGCACCCGCACCGGCACCGCGGCGCGTCCGGTCGGGCCTTTGGCCACGCTGCCCACGATCGGCCGCAAGGTCGTCATCGCCATGCGCAGGCTGGCGGTGTCGTTGATGGTCTGGTCGGCGGCGCCATACGGGCGGCTGGTCTTGAACAGCACCTTGCCGCCGGCATCGGTGAGGATCACGCTGATCCAGTCGGACTGGCCCTTCACCGCTGCCGCCGCGATCTGATAGAACGCCGGAATATCATGCTCGCTGAGAGAATGACTTGCCGACAATACGCGCACCGACTGCAAGGTGGTGTCGAGTTCCGCATCGACGGCAATCGCCAGCGCCCGCGCCAGCGCCTGGATCGAGTGCGCCAGGTCGGCCTGCTGGCGCGCCACGGACGCGTGGATGCCCCAGGCGCCGATGATGGCGATGGGCAGCAATCCCAGGATCGTCAACAGGAACAGCAATTGACGCAGGGTCAGTGAAACGGATCGAAACATGGCCGCGGCGGTTATATGAAATTCAATATTGTCAACAAAAAAAACGGGCGCCGCCATGGCATTGCGCCATGGCGTCCCGTCCGTGCCGCTACTATACGCTGGCGCGGCGAATATTTGCAGCTTCGCAATTACCAGGAAAGCACTGCTTACCCCGCTATACACGATACCTGCTCGGGCGCGGTACAGTACAACAACGAAGTACTAGCCCGGATGGATCGGCCGAAAACAATGGCGGCGGCGCTGCGCTACAATTGTCCTATTATTCCGTAACATTTTCCCCGAGAAAGCAGAGAGAAGCATGCAAGTTACCCTACCGCGCATCGTCGTCAATCCATCGCCCACCGCCCTCAGCGACGCCGAGCGTGCCGAGCGCATGAACAAATTGAGCTTTGGCCGCGCCTTCACCGACCACATGTGCGTGATTCCCTACCGCGACGGCGCCTGGCAGCAGGGTGAAATCAAGGCCTACGGTCCGCTCATGCTCGATCCATCCTGCTCCTCGCTGCATTACGGCCAGGCGATCTTCGAAGGTTTCAAGGCCTTCGCCCAGCCCGGCGGCGGCGTGGCGACCTTCCGCCCGGAAGCCAACGCCGCCCGCTTCAACCGCAGCGCGGCGCGCCTGGCCATGCCGGACCTGCCGCCCGAGCTGTTCCTGGAAGCGGCCGACACCCTGATCGCCCTCGAGCGCAACTGGGTGCCGAAAAACGTCGGCGAGAGCCTGTATATGCGCCCGCTGATGATCGCCACCGATCCCTTCCTCGGCGTGCGTCCGGCCAGCGAATATCTGTTTGTGCTGTTCGGCTCGCCCGCCGGCGCGTATTTCCCGAAAGGCGTCAAGCCGGTCACCGTGTGGATCAGCGAAGACTACGTGCGCGCCGCGCCCGGCGGCACCGGTGAAGCCAAATGCGCCGGCAACTACGCCGCCAGCCTGGTGGCCCAGTCGCAGGCCGAACAAAAGGGCTGCGACCAGGTGGTCTGGCTGGACGCGGTCGAACGCCAGTACGTCGAAGAGATGGGCGGCATGAACCTGTTCTTCGTCTATAAAGTGGGCGACCAGGTTACGGTGGTGACGCCGGAACTGACCGGCACCCTGCTCCCCGGCATCACCCGCGACAGCCTGCTGCAAATCGCCCGCGACCTGGGCTACGCAGCCGAACAG
>JAQGNM010000351.1 GCA_028291845.1 Massilia sp.
TCCCAATGAATCGCGAGGTAGTCAAGATAGCAAAACGAAACCGCGGCGTCCTTGGGGATTAAGTAAGAAATGTAAGTGAATGTAAGCGAAACCGAAAATAACTGACCGGATGTTCAGCAATTTACGGCTGGAAATAGATATATGAAGGCGATATTTAGCGACAGTTAGAACCAATTGGCAGCATTTTGCCGGCGCATCCAACCTTACTAATGTCGATTTAGTAAGTACAAAATGTAAGCAGCGCTGAGGCCGTTCTAAGCTTACAAAATCGTCCGAAAGGTCAGATTGACCCTGGCACCGACCGGTTTCGCGGTCTTGTTGATACCGTGTGACCAGTGTTTCTGCAAACTGCCGGCCATCAATAACAGGCTGCCATCGGTCAAGTTCAGCCGCAGGCGCTCGCCGCTGGTCTTGTGCCGCAAGATGAACACGCGCTCGGCGCCGAAGCTGACGGAAGCAATCGCCGGCGCCGGTCCCAGTTCCGCTTCGTCGTCGCTGTGCATGCCCATGCTGTCGCGGCCATCGCGGTAGTAATTGAGCAGCACACTATTAAAGGTGTGGCCGGTGGCGGCTTCGACGGCGGCGCGGATCGCCAGTTGCAGCGCGGTGAATGGCTGCGGCGCCAGGCGCAGGCCGGAATAGCGGTAGGCAGCCTCGCCATACCACGCCGACAGGCGCGGCTGCAGAAATTGCTTGCCCCACAGGGTGATGCTGTCGCTGCGCCAGTCGGTTTCAGCGATCAGGCGCGCCAGCACGGCCGCATTCGACAGCGCCAGCGGCAGCTGGGTCATGAAGGACAGTTCGCCGTCGGCGATCGGGATCGGGGTCAGCATTGAGGTCACTGAGGCGCTGCTTGAGAACAGGTCCATCGTTCACATTCTTCGCATTGTTGAAAGCGCCCTCAGCGGCGCGCCAGGGTGACGGTGGCGGCAGCCAGGGCGCGATACAACTCTCCCGTGCCGGTATCCCAGCCGTCGAGCGCCTCCTGCTGGCGCGCGACGGTGGCCATATCGCCGCGCGCAACGGGGCCGGACAGCGACGCCCTGGCGCCCAGCCGCAGCACATTGTTGAGCGTTTCAGTGGCCAGCGGGCCGGCCAATTCGCGCGCGGTCGCTTCATCGATGCCGGCCGCCTGGTAGGCGCGCAGGGCGGCGTCCATCACCGTCACCAGGTAGTTCGAGGCGAACACCGCGGCGGCGTGGTATAGCGTCTTGGCGGCCGCATCGATGGCCACGCAGCGCGCGCCGATCGCCTCGAAGGCCGGCCGCAGGACGGCCAGCGCTTGCGGGTCGCCCTCGATGCCGCACAAGGTGCCGGTGAAATCAGCGGCCACCGTGGCCGGATCGGCGAAACTGCGCACCGGATGGACGCTGGCGGTGAAGGCGCCGCGGACCACCAGCGCCGCCAGCGCGGCCGACGACTTGGCGCCGCTGCAGTGAAACAGCACTGTGCCGGCAGCCACATCGAGGGCGGCGCAGGCCGCTTCGATCTGGTCGTCGGACACGGCCAGCATGACGACGTCGGCCGGCCGCAGTTCGGCAAACGATGCCACCGCGCGTCCGGCGCCGATGAAGCCGACCGCATCCTGCGCGCTCTCGCGCGAGCGGGTCAGCACGTCCTGGATAATAAACACGCCGCCGGCGGCGAACAGGCGGCCGAGCGCGCGGCCGAGATGGCCGGCGCCGATCAGGTTCAGGGTGACGGGGGTGAGGGCCACGAAGGTTTAAAAGCGCGAGCCGGGCTGCTGCAAGAACGCCATTTCGTCCGGCGTGGACGCGCGGCCGAGGATGACGTTACGGTGCGGGAAACGGCCGAAGCGGGCGATCACGCCGCGGTGACGCAGCGCGTAGTCGAGGGCGTCATTAAAGGTCGCATCGCCTTTCGCCAGCGCGGTGAACAAGGTCACGGCGCGCTCCTGCATGCGGGCATCCTCGGCATGCTCGAACGGCATGTAGGCAAACCAGCGCTGCAGCGGGGTCAGTCGTTGATCGGCGCCGCTGTCGACCAGAGATTGCGCGGCAGCCAGCGCCAGCGTATCGCCGGCGAACGATTTGGGCTGCTCGCGATGGGCATTGCGGGTGAACTGGTCGAGCACCAGGATACGCGCCAGCACGCCCTCTGGTCCCAGCGCATCCCACTCGCGCAGCCCGCCGGCCAGGGCGATGTCGATCAGGTGGCCGAAGCGCGCGCGGACGGCAGCGTCGAAGCTGTCGTCCTTCTTGAACCATTGCTGGCGCACGGCGCCGTGTTGCGGATCGGTGGCTGGCAAAAACCAGAAATCGAGAACGTCTTGTGCTTGCATGGTAAATCCTAAAATTCACATCGATTGCGGGCGTGGATCAATTGCGGGCGTGGGCCAGCTGAAAACTGTCGAGGCCATCGAAACGGCTCAATTCCTGGGCCAGGTCCGACAGCTTGGCACCGCTTTTGCGCGACAGCGCCAGCGCCACGAAGCGCCACTCCTGGGCGCCGCCGGCGGCGCCGATCGACAGCGAGCCGCCGGCGATTTCATAGCCGCGCTCGAGGGCGATGCGTCTTAAAACCTCCTCGCGCGGGGTAAATTCGGCCTTGAACTTCATCATGACGGCCACCGCGTGGCGCGACGGCAGGAGCGCTTCGATGCGGTGCAGGTAAATCATGATCAGCGCCGAAAACGCCGCCAGCGCGATCGCCGCCGGATAAAAGCCGACGCCGACCAGGATGCCGATCACCGACGACGCCCAGATCGAGGCAGCAGTGGTCAAGCCGCTGATATTAAAACCTTCGCGCATGATCACGCCGGCGCCCAGAAAGCCGATGCCGGTCACCACGCCCTGGATGATGCGGGTGGGGTCGGACACCACCAGGCTGCCGTCATGGCCGCCGAACCACAGGCCGGGATAGCCGCCGATGATGGTCAGCGCGGCCGATGCCATGCAGACGATGCCGTAGGTGCGCATGCCGGCGGCGCGGCCGTGGTACGAGCGCTCGTAGCCGACCATCAGCCCGAGCAGCAGTGCGCCCAGCAGGTTGAGGATGATGACGCCGTTGACCGCCAGTTCGTGGGCGGTCCAGTAGGCGGCCAGCATGTCGCGGGTCGGCATAGGCGCGCTATTTGGCGGGAGGTTTTTTGACCAGCTGCTTTTCGAATTTCACATCGAGCTTGCTGACCCGGCGCGCCACCTGCGGCCCCAGGCTGTTGACGAACTTGACGAAGTCATCCAGCTCGAGCGGCTCGCACAGGGGCGGCTCGCCCGGCATCTCGCTGATATAAAAATGGCCGTTGCCGGTGATCGACATCGACCAGCCCTGCTGGCCGCTGCGGTTTTTCAGGCGGTCGACGGCGCTGCTGGCGCGGGTGGAGCGCGGACTGGCCATCAGATCTCCCGGGTGCGAAGTTCGAGCCACGCCAGCGCGGCGCCGGCCACGTGCGGCGACAGGCGCCGGCGCACCTCGGCATGGTAAGCGTTGAGCCAATCGAGTTCGTCTTCGCGCAGCAGCGCCAGATCGAGGCAGCGGCTGTCGATCGGGCACAGGGTCAAGGTCTCGAAGCGCAGGAACTCGCCGAACTCCCCGCCTGCACCATCGCCCGCATCAACGTTGAGCACCAGGTTTTCAATGCGGATGCCCCATTTGCCCGGCCGGTAGATGCCCGGCTCCACCGAGGTGATCATGCCCGGCTCCATCGCCGTGTGCGGCTCCGGCATGGTGGTGGGAGAGATCGACTGCGGGCCTTCGTGGACGTTGAGGAAATAGCCGACGCCATGGCCGGTGCCGTGGCCGTAGTCGATGCCGCCGGCCCAGATCGGCGCGCGCGCCAGGGCGTCGAGCATGGGCGATTTGGTCCCGCGCGGGAACTGCGCCGACGACAGCGCGATCATCCCTTTTAATACCAGCGTGAAGTCGCGGCGCTGGGCGTCGGACGGCGTGCCGACCGGGACCACGCGGGTGATGTCGGTGGTGCCGCCCAGGTACTGGCCGCCCGAATCGATCAGCAGCAGGCCGTCGCCCTCGATGACGGCGTGCGCCTGCGGCGTGGCGCGGTAATGCATCACCGCGCCGTTGGCGTTAAAACCGGCGATGGTGCCGAAGCTGGGGCTGACAAAACCGCTCTGGCGGCTTCTGGCCTCGCAGATGTGGGTGTCGATGTCCAGTTCCGTCAAGGGAGAACGGGCCGGGTCGGCCAGCTGCAATTCGAGCCAGGAGAAAAATTCGCACAGGGCGGCGCCGTCGTGCTCCATGGTGGCGCGCACGTGGGCGGCGTCTTGCGGCGATTTTTTCGACTTCGCCAGGGTGCTGGGATTGACCGCTTCCACCACTTTGACCTGTTCCGGCACGGCCGCGCGCATGCCGGCGGTGATGCGGCGCGGGTCGATCAACAACACATTCGATGCCGGCAACGCCGCCAGCGCCGCGGCGGCATCCTCGTAAGGCGCGATGCTGACGCCATCCTCGCCCAGGCGCGACGCCAGGTCAGCCGGCACCTTGCCGGCGCCGATGAACAGGGTGGCCCGGTCCGATTCGATCAGCGCGTGGGCCAGGAACACAGGATTAAAACTGACGTCGGCGCCGCGCAGATTGAACAGCCAGGCCAGGTCGTCCAGGGTCGAAATAAAATGCACATCGGCGCCGGCGGCGGCCATCGCGGCGCGCACATTCGAGAGGCGCTCGGCGCGGCTTTGGCTGGCGTACGGGGCGGCGTGCTCGAACACGGCGGCGTCCGGCAAGCCGGGGCGGTCATGCCACACCTGCTCAAGCAGATCGAGGTCGGTGCGCAGCCGGATGTCGCGCTCCTGTAAAGCCTGGCGCAGCAGGCGCGCGGTGGCCAGGCCGAGCACGCGGTCGTCGACCGCCACCGTCTGGCCGGCTTGCAAGGTGTCGGCCAGCCAGTCGATGTACAGCAGGCTGGCGCCGGAGGGGATTTTCATCAGTTCGATAGCGCTGCCGGCCAGCTCCACAGCGGCCTGGTCCCAGTAGCGGGCGTCGGTCCAGACCCCGGCGAAGTCATGGGTGACGATCAGGGTGCCGACCGATCCGGTAAAGCCGGACAGGTACTCGCGGCCCTTCCAGCGGCCCGGCAGGTATTCGGACAGGTGCGGGTCGGCCGACGGGATCAGGACGGCGTCGACGCCTTCGGCGGCCATGGCGGCGCGCAGGCCAATTAAACTGTTATTTTCCATACCCTTCATGATACTCCGAAACAGGCAGAATCCGCCTTGGCCGGGCGTTGCGCGGTCAAGCTCGAACTCAGGCCTGGAACTGGCGCAGGCGGTCCAGGTCGAGAATGCGGATGCCGCCGTAATCGAGCCTCAACAAGCCTTCCTTCTCGAGCAGCTGCAAGGCCTGGTTGACGCGCTGGCGCGAGGCGCCCGACAGGTAGCCGATTTCCTCCTGCGAGATGTGCACCATCGCTTCCAGTCCCGGATACAGGTGCGGGTGGAACATCGCCGCCAGGCAGCGCGCCACGCGGGTGTCGACGTCGAGCGTGCGGTCGCTCTCGACCTGGGCGATGAACTGGCCCAGGCGCTCATTTAACTGCATCAGCAAAAAACGGTTGAACGGCAGGCTGGTCTCGAGCAGCCACTCGAAGGTGGCCCGCGGCATGCGCGCCACGCGGGTGTCGCGCAGCGCCATCACGTCGTAGCGCCGGGTTTCGTCTTTCAACAGCGAGCCCTCGCCGAACCAGCTGCCCGGCGTCACGCCGGTAAACGTCACGCTCTTGCCGGTGGCGGAAAAATTGTTAATTTTGACGAGGCCGTCGACGATGCCGACCCACGATTCGATCGCCTCTCCCTTGCGGCAGACATAGCCGCCGCGCGGTACGAATTGTTCGAAACAGTCGGCCTCCACGCGCGCCATTTCGGCCGGCGTCAGACCGCGCGACCAGATGGTCGCACGCAGGTGTTCGATCAGGGAAATTGCGCTTGTTTGCATTGTGCGACGCACCATCGAAAGTCACCGAATTGTCACCCAAAAGACAACATGGGTTCGATTCGCAAGCTACTATCATCACACAAAAATAGCGCCCGATACTAGTCGGGCAGACATGGAGGGGACGTGGTGCAAGCATCGAGCGACACGCATACGGCGGCGGGGTTACACACGTTTCCGCGCCGGCTGCGCAATCACGGCCAGCAGCGGCCGGAGCGCCCCGCCTTCCGCGAAAAGCACTTGGGTATCTGGCAGACCTGGAACTGGCGCCAGGTCAACGACGAAGTGCGCCTGATCGCCTGCGGCCTCGCTTCGCTCGGTTTTAAACGCGGCATGAACCTGGCCATCGTCGGCGACAACCGCCCGCGCCTGTACTGGGCCATGCTGGCTGCGCAAAGCCTGGGCGGCGTGCCGGTGCCGCTGTACCAGGACGCTCCCGCCGCCGACATGGCGTATGTCCTTAACGACGCCGAGATCGGCTTTGCCGTGGCCGAGGACCAGGAGCAGGTCGACAAGCTGCTCGAGCTGGCCGAACTGTGCCCGCAGCTGCGCCACATCGCCTTCGAGGACGAGCGCGGCATGCGCCACTACCGGCAGGCCGGCCTGCTGTCGCTGGCGCGCCTGCAGGACCTGGGGCGCGCGTGGGACGCGGCCAATCCGGGCCGGTTCGAGGCCGCCGTCGATGCCGGCAGCGGCAGCGACCCCGCCATCATCCTGTACACCTCCGGCACCACCGGCAAACCGAAGGGCGTGGTGCAATCGCACGCGGCGCTGCTGGCCGCGGGCGCCGGCGGCGTCGGTTTCGACCATCTGACCGACCGCGAAGACATCCTGTCCTACCTGCCGATGGCGTGGGTGGGAGATTGCCTGTTTTCGCTGGCGCAGGCGCTGGTGGCCGGTTTTACCGTCAACTGCCCCGAATCGGGCGATACCGTATTGACCGATTTGCGCGAGATCGGCCCCACCTATTATTTTGCGCCGCCGCGCGTGTTCGAGAACATGCTCACCAGCGTGATGATCCGCATGGAAGACGCCAGCGCGATCAAGCGGCGCATGTTCCATCATTTTATGGCCGTGGCACGGCGCTGCGGCGCCCTTCTGCTCGACGGCAAGCCGGTCCCCGCCAGCGACCGCCTGCAATACGCCATCGGCAAGCTGCTCGTATACGGCCCGCTGAAAAATGTGCTGGGACTGTCGCGCGTGCGCGTCGCCTACACCGCCGGCGCCGCCATCGGCCCCGACCTTTTCAAATTTTACCGCTCGATCGGCGTCAACCTGAAGCAGCTGTACGGCTCGACCGAGACCTGCGCCTACGTGTGCCTGCAACCTGATGGCAACATCAAATTCGACAGCGTCGGCTTGCCGGCGCCCGGCGTGGAAGTCAAGCTCGCCGCCAACGGCGAAGTGCTGGTCAAATCGCCCGCCACCATGGCCGGCTATTTTAAAAGGCCGGACGCTACCAATGAAGTGATCGACGCCGACGGTTACTTTCATACCGGCGACGCCGGCGTGTTCGACCGCGACGGCCATTTGAAAATCATCGACCGCGCCGCCGATGTCGGCGCCATGAACGGCGGCGCCATCTTCGCTCCCAACTACATCGAAAACAAACTCAAGTTTTTCCCGTTTATCAAGGAGGCGGTCGCCTTCGGCAATGGCCGCGACCAGGTGTGCGCCTTTATCAATATCGACATGGAGGCGGTCGGCAATTACGCCGAGCGCCGCAACATCGCCTACGCCGGCTACACCGATCTGGCCTGCCATGCCGTCACCTATGAACTGGTGCGCGAGTGCGTGGAAAAGGTCAACGCCGACCTGGCGCGGGAAGACGGCATGGCGCCGACCCAGATCGCGCGCTTCCTGGTGCTGCACAAGGAGCTCGACCCGGACGACGACGAACTGACCCGGACCAGAAAGGTGCGCCGCAAGTTCATCGCCGAGAAATACGCGGTGCTGATCGATGCGCTGTACTCGAATAAACAGTCGCAGTTCATCAGCACCCAGGTCAAATTCGAGGATGGCCGCATCGGCACCGCCAGTGCCGACCTGCGCATCTGCGACGCAAAATCTTTTGCAGCCACAGAGCCAGCCATGGAGGCCGCCGCGTGATGGACATGAGCCAACCCGACATCAACGGCGGTGGCGCCGCCGGCGCGCGCAATATCGGCCCGGTGATCCTCGACCTGTCGCACATTTCGCTCGCCTTTGGCGGCGTCAAGGCGCTCACCGACATCTCCTTCGACGTGCGCCAGCACGAGATCCGCGCCATCATCGGCCCGAACGGCGCCGGCAAGTCGTCGATGCTCAATGTGATCAACGGCGTGTACCGCCCGCAGCAAGGCACCATCGCCCTGCGCGGCGCCACCCGCCGCAACATGGATTGCCACGCCGCCGCCAAGGCCGGCATCGCCCGTACGTTTCAAAACATCGCCCTGTTCAAGGGGATGACGGTACTCGACAACATCATGACGGGCCGGAATCTGAAAATGCGCTCGAATTTTCTGCTGCAAGCCTTGTATCTGGGGCCAGCAAGAAGAGAAGAAATCGCCCACCGCGAAAAGGCCGAGGCGATCATCGATTTCCTCGAGATTCAGGCGATCCGCAAGACGCCGGTGGGCCGCCTGCCCTACGGCTTGCAGAAGCGGGTGGAGCTGGGCCGCGCGCTGGCGGCCGAACCCGACATCCTGCTGCTCGACGAGCCGATGGCCGGCATGAACGTCGAGGAAAAGCAGGACATGTGCCGTTTTATTCTGGACGTGAACGACCAGCTGGGCACGACGATTGTCCTCATCGAACACGACATGGGGGTGGTGATGGACATTTCGGACCGCGTCGTGGTGCTCGATTATGGCCGCAAGATCGCCGATGGCACGCCCGACGAGGTGCGTACCAATGAAGACGTCATCCGCGCCTACCTCGGCGCACACTGACAAGGTTTACATTGACATGAATTTCTTCTTTGAAGTGCTGATCGGCGGCCTCCTCTCCGGCATCATGTATGCGCTGGTGGCGATCGGCTTCGTGCTGATCTATAAAGCCTCGGGGGTCTTCAATTTCGCCCAGGGGGCGATGGTGTTCTTTGCCGCCCTCACCTGCGTCGGCATGGTCGACAAGTGGGGTGTGCCGATGTGGGCGGCGATCGCGCTGACCATCGTGGTGATGATCGTGCTGGGACTGGCCATTGAAAAGGTGGTGCTGCGGCCCCTGGTCAATCAACCGGAAATCACCCTGTTCATGGCCACCATCGGCCTGGCGTTTTTCATCGAGGGGCTGGCCCAGCTGCTGTGGGGTTCGCAGGTACATAAACTCGAGCTGCCGATCGAGGACGTGCCGATCGCCTACCTGGCGGACAATTTTAATATCATCGTCTCGCAATTCGACGTCACCGCCGCAGGCATCTGCGCCGTGCTGGTGGTCGCCCTGGCGCTGCTGTTCTCCAAGACCAAGGTCGGACGCGCCTTGCGTGCCGTCGCCGACGACCACCAGGCCGCGCTTGCAGTCGGCATTCCCCTGCAGAGAATCTGGGCCATCGTCTGGTCGGTGGCCGGGCTGGTGGCGCTGGTGGCAGGGCTGTTGTGGGGCGCGAGGAATGGCGTGCAGTTCGCCCTCACGTTTATCGCTCTGAAAGCGCTACCGGTGCTGATCCTCGGCGGTTTTACTTCGGTACCTGGCGCGATTGTCGGCGGATTGATCATCGGCGCCTCTGAAAAACTGGCCGAAGTCTATCTCGGTCCGCTGGTTGGCGGCGGCATTGAAGGCTGGTTTCCGTATGTGCTGGCCCTGTTGTTCCTGCTGGTGCGGCCGGAAGGCCTGTTCGGCGAAAAACTCATCCGGAGGATTTGATGCTCTACCGCGAAGCCGGACAATTTAAAACCAGCTACCAGTCCGACAACCAGATTTTCCCGATCCGGCAGGACCGCTACGCCTTGACGGCGCTGGTGCTGGCGGCGGCGGTCGCCGTGCCGCTGCTGGCCACGCCTTACCTGCTGTCGGCGATCCTGATCCCGTTCCTGATCTTTGCCCTGGCCGCGCTGGGCTTGAACATCCTGACCGGCTACTGCGGCCAGCTGTCGCTGGGCACCGCCGCCTTCATGGCGGTCGGCGCCTACGCCGCGTTTAATTTTGTGGCGCGGGTGCCGGGCATGCCGCTGCTGCTGGCGTTTATTTTGGGCGGCCTGTGCGCGGCGGCGGTCGGCATCGTGTTCGGCCTGCCGTCATTGCGGGTGCGCGGCTTTTATCTGGCGGCGTCGACCCTGGCCACCCAGTTCTTCGTGGTCTGGTGTCTGACCAAGATCCCGTATCTGACCAATTACAGCGCGTCCGGCGTGGTGACGGTGCAGAAAATGCAGATCCTCGGTTACGAGTTCAATTCACCGCAGAGCAAATACCTGCTGGTCCTGGCGATCGTCGCCGGCCTGGCCCTGCTGGCCAAGAACATGATCCGCTCGAATGTGGGGCGCTCCTGGATGGCGGTGCGCGACATGGACGTCGCCGCCGAAGTGATCGGTTTCAGGCTATTGCGCACCAAGCTGCTGGCGTTCGCCGTCAGCTCGTTCTACTGCGGCGTGGCCGGCGCCCTGTATGCCTTCGCCTACCTCGGTACCGTCGAGCCGGAAGCCTATAACCTCGACCTGTCGTTTCGCATCCTCTTCATGATCATCATCGGCGGCGTCGGCTCAGTGCTGGGATCGTTCCTGGGCGCCGCTTTTATCGTGCTGCTGCCGGTGATGCTGAATATTTTCGGCCATACGCTTGGCCTGCCGACCAGTTTTGCATCGAATCTGGAGTTGATGGTGTTTGGCGCGTTGATCATTTTCTTTTTGATCGTGGAGCCGCACGGCCTCGCGCGCTTGTGGCAAGTGGGTAAAGAGAAGCTGCGCCTGTGGCCTTTTCCGCATTGAAGTAGTAGTAAAGGCGGCAGGCAAGCGGCATCCAATTAATTTGAGGAGACGACGATGAAAACCATTAAAAACATCCTGCTTTGCGCAGCCCTGACCGGCGCCTGGAACAGTGCCGTGGCCGCCGACCAGTTCGTGGCGCTGCCGTCCTACCGGGTCGGCGCCTACGCCGCCGGCGGCTCGGGCTTCTACGGCGGCGCCATCGACTATTTTAATTTGGTGAACGCCAACGGCGGCATCAACGGCGTCAAGATCGCCTGGGAAGAGTGCGAGACGGAATACAACCCTTCGCGCGGCGTCGAGTGCTACGAGCGCCTCAAGACCAAGAACGGCGGCGCCACCCTGGTCGACCCGCTCTCGACCGGCATCGCCTACGGCATCCTCGACCGCGTCGCCACCGACAAGATCCCCATGACGATGCTTGGCTACGGCCGTTCCGACGCCGCCAACGGCAAGGTGTTCCCGTACGTGTTCCCGCTCATTACCAGCTACTGGGACCAGGCCGCGGCGATGATCAAGTACCTGGGCGACAAGGAAGGCGGCTACGCCAAACTGAAAGGGAAAAAAATCGCCTACCTGTACCACGATTCGCCGTTCGGCAAGGAGCCGATGCCGGTGCTCGATGCGCTGGCCAAGCAGCACGGCTTTGAATTGATCAAGGTGGCGGTGGCCCCGCCGGGCAACGAGCAGCAGTCGCAATGGCTGCAGATCCGTCAGGCCAAGCCCGACCACGTGATCCTGTGGGGCTGGGGCGTGATGAATTCGGTGGCCATCAAGACCGCCCAACGCAACGGCTTCCCGCGCGAGAAAATGCTGGGCGTGTGGTGGGCCGGTTCGGAAGAGGACACCATCCCGTCCGGCGACGCCGCCAAGGGCTACACCTCGATGACCTTCAATACGCCGGGTAACTACCCGGTCATCGACGAGCTGCGCAAGAAGATCTACGCCGGTGGCAAGGGCAATCTGGCCGAACAATCGCGCATCGGCTCGGTGTACCACATGCGCGGCATGACCCTCGGCATCCTGTGGACGGAAGCGATCCGCACCGCGCAGGAAAAATACGGCAAAGGCAAGGTGATGACCGGCGAGCAGGTGCGCTGGGGCCTGGAACACCTGAACATCGATGCCGCGCGCCAGAAAGCGCTGGGCGCCTTCGGCATGTTCCCGACCGTGAAAACCAGCTGCGACGACCACGAGGGCTCGGGCGCCGTCAAGGTGCAGCAGTGGGACGGCAAGGCGTGGAAGGCGATCACGCCGAACTGGGTGGTGGGCGACCGCGCGCTGACCCGTAAGCTGCTGGAAGAGTCTTCGCTGGCATACGCCGCCGAGAAGAAGATCACCCCCGCCTGCATGGATTGACCGACTGACATGGCCGACACCGCTCCCTACCTCTCGGTAAACAACATCGAGGTGATCTACGACCACGTCATCCTGGTTTTAAAAGGGGTGTCGCTGCAGGTACCGAAGGGGAGCATCGTCGCCCTGCTCGGCGCCAACGGCGCCGGCAAGTCGACCACCCTGAAAACCATCTCGACCCTGCTGCGCGGCGAGCGTGGCGATGTCACCAAGGGAGAGGTGCGTTTCAACGGCGAGCGCATCGACCAGCTCACCCCCAGTGCGCTGGTCAAGCGCGGCCTGTCGCAAGTGATGGAAGGGCGCCACTGCTTCGGCCACTTGAGCATCGAGGAAAACCTGCTGACCGGCGCGTACACCAGGAGCGACTCGCGCGCCGATCAAAAGGCCTCGCTCGACGCTGTCTACACCTATTTCCCGCGCTTGAAGGAGAGAAGGAACAGCCTGGCCGGCTACACCTCCGGCGGCGAGCAGCAGATGTGCGCCATCGGCCGCGCGCTGATGGCGCGGCCATCCATGATCCTGCTCGACGAGCCGTCGATGGGCATCGCCCCGCAGATC
>JAQGNM010000359.1 GCA_028291845.1 Massilia sp.
TGGCCAAATCGGCTCAGTAAGCTAAAAAAATCGGCGCCTCGCGAGGCGCCGTTTTTTTTCGTCGGTCTCAGTTATCGCGACTTCACGAACGGCTTGCCAATCGCTTTCGGCGCCACCGATTTGGCCATCAGGCCGGCCAGCACGATCACCGTCACCACGTATGGGATCATCTGGATCAGCGAGCCAGGGATGCGGCCCACGCCCGGCAAATCGACGCCTTCCATCTGGATCTGCACGGCGCTGAAAAAGCCGAACATGATGCAGCCGAGCGCCGTGTAGAGCGGGCGCCAGTTGCCGAACACCAGCGCCGTCAGGGCCAGGTAGCCGGCGCCGGCCGACATGTCGCGCAGGAAGAAGCCGCTCTGGACGATGGCGAGATACGCGCCCGAGAACGAACAGAGTACGCCGGCGATCAGCATGGCGGCATAGCGCGTGGCCTCGACGTTGACGCCGGCGGCATCGGCCGCGTGCGGATTTTCTCCGCAGGCGCGCAGGCGCAAGCCGAAGCGGCTGTGGTACAGCACCCAGTGCACCAGCGGGACCAGCAGAAACGCCACATACACCAGGATGGAGTGGCCGCCGATCACATGGCCGTACAGCCAGCCGATGAACGGCACGTTGGCCAGCGCCGCGGTGCCGGGCAACACGATGTCGAACAGGCGCGCCGCGCCGAGGTCGGGAGTGCGCCCGCCCTGCTGGAAAAAGAACTGCGCCAGCACGAAGGTCAGGCCGCTGATGGCGATGTTGATGGCCATGCCGGCCACCAGCTGGTTGCCCTTCTGGCTGATGCTGACGTAGCCCTGGATCAGCGCCAGCGCGGCGGAGACGGCAGTGCCGGCGGCGATGCCGTACCAGACGTTCTGGGTGGTGAAGGCGACGGCGGCGGAGGCGAACGCGCTGGCCAGGATCTTGCCCTCGAGGGCCAGGTCGACCACGCCGCTGCGCTCGGCGAACAGGCCGGCCATGGCGGCGAACATCAGCACCGGGGCGTTGCGGATGGTCGAGACGACGATGCTGGCGATGTGCAGGTCTTCGAGCATGGTGTTATCCCTTCTTGCCGACGTTAAGCAGTTTCAGGAGCGCCGGCGCATAGAAATTCTCCATGGCGCCGCAGAACAGGATGATCAAGCCCTGGATGAAAATGAAGGTCTCCTGCGGGATGTTCGGTTTTTCCAGAGACAGGTCGAAGCCGCCCTGAATCAGCGCGCCGAACAGCACCGACGACAGAAAAATGCCGACCGGGTGCTGGCGGCCCATCAGGGCAATCGCAATGCCGACAAAGCCGGCGCCGGCCGGGAAATTCAGCGACAGGTAGTGGGTCGAACCCATGATCGAATTGACGGCGGCAAGGCCGGCCAGCGCGCCCGACACCAGCATGGCGACTATGATGGTGCGGCTGATCTTGACGCCGGCGTAATGGGCGGCGTGGGGGTTCAGGCCGGTGGCGCGCAGTTGATAACCCCACGAGGAGCGCCATACCATCACGCCGTAGATCACCAGCGCGGCGATGGCGAACAGGAAGCTGATGTTCAGTGGCGTGTCGCCCAGGATCGGAAACAGGGTGTTCAGGCGCGGCATGGCGGCGGCGTCGGCAAACACCCGGCTGGCGGGGTTTTGCTGGCCCTCGGGGATCAGGTATTTGACGATAATAAAATTCATCAGGCTGGCGGCGATAAAGTTGAACATGATCGTCGTCACCACCACGTGGCTGCCCCGTTTGGCCTGCAGATAGCCGGGTATGAAAGCCCAGGCGGCGCCGAACAGGGCGGCGCCGACCATGCCGGCCGGGATCAAGAGCCAGCCGGGCAGGGTGCCGTCCAGCGCCAGCATGGCGAGCGTCAATCCGAGGCCGCCGAAATACATTTGCCCTTCGCTGCCGATGTTGAAAAGTCCCGCCTTCATGGCGATCGACACGGCCAGGCCCGTAAAGATGAAGGTCGAGGCGTAGAACAGGGTGTAGCTCAAACCCTCGGGATTGACGATGGCGCTGTTGATCAGGATGCCCATCGACTCGACCGGGCTTTCGCCCAGCAGGTGGATGACCAGGGCAGCCACCAGCAGAGCGGACAACAGATTTAAAACAGGCAGGACGAAGGCGGTGGCCCAGCGGGGCAGTTCGGTGGTTTTCATGAGGTGTGCATCCCGCCCATCAGCAAACCGATGCGGGTGGTGTCAAATTCTTCGATGTTCAATTCGCCGGTGATGCGTCCGCCCGACATGACGATGATGCGGTCGGCCAGCGCCCGCACTTCTTCCAGTTCGACCGAGACCAGCAGGATCGCCACGCCGGCGTCGCGCAGTTTGAGCAGCTCGGTGTGGATCGCTTCGATGGTGCCGATGTCGACGCCGCGCGTCGGCTGGCCGACCAGCATCAGCTTGGGTGCGCTCGATACTTCGCGGGCGATCACCACCTTTTGCTGGTTGCCGCCCGAAAGCAGGCCGATACGCAGGGCCGGGTCGGCCGGGCGCACGTCGAAGGCGGTCAATAATCCCGCGCAGCGCTGCGCGATGGCCTTGAAATCGAACAGGCCCCAGGCATTCTTGACCCGGTCCTGGTAGCCGAACACGGTGTTCTGCTCGACCGAAAAATCCTTGATGACGCCGTCGCGCAGGCGGTCTTCCGGCACGTGGCCGATGCCGAGCTTGCGGAAGGTGGCGGGCAGGCCGTCGGCATCGACGCGGCCGGCGAACGGCAAGGGTTGACCGAGAAACTCGACCTTGCCCGAGGTCGGCAAGCGCATGCCGGACAAAATCTCCATCAATTCGCTCTGGCCGTTGCCGGACACGCCGGCGATGGCGACGATTTCGCCGGCGCGCAAGGTAAAGCCGACATCGGCCAGCAGCTCGACGCCGGCCTTGTCGCGCAGCCCCAGTTTTTCAATGTGAATCACCGGCGCCCCTGGCTTGAACGGCGCGCGCGGCAGTTCGCTCTGGATCGGGCGGCCCACCATCATGTTGGCCAGCTGCTCTTTCGAGGTGGTGGCGGTGGCCACCGCGCCGACCACGCGGCCGGCGCGCATCACCGTCACCTGGTCGGTGATTTCCATGATCTCGCCCAGTTTATGGGTGATCAGGATGATGGTTTTGCCCTGCTCCTTGAACAGGCGCAGGATTTCGAACAGCGAGGCGGTTTCCTGCGCCGTCAGCACGGCGGTCGGCTCGTCGAGGATCAGGATGTTGGCGCTGCGGTAGATTTGCTTGAGAATTTCGACGCGCTGTTGGGCGCCCACCGACAGGTCGGAAATGGTCGCCAGCGGATCGACATCGAGGCGGTAGCGCGCGCAGATGTCGCGCAGCCTGGCTTCGACCTCGACGCGCTGCTTCGCCAGCTTGAAGCCACCCTCGGCGCCGAGCATCACGTTGTCGAGCACGGTCATGTTCTCGACCAGCATGAAGTGCTGGTGCAC
>JAQGNM010000183.1 GCA_028291845.1 Massilia sp.
GCCGCCCATTTCCAGCGCCAGCATTTTGCCGGGCTGCCCGCCTAACTGCTTGTGCATTGCGACGCGGGTCTGGCTGCTGCCGGTGAACAGCACCCCATCGACCGCGCTCCGGCCGAGCGCGATGCCGGTGTCGCGCCCGCCGTTGACCAGGTTGATGACACCGGCCGGCACGCCGGCGCGTTCCCACAGCTGCACCGTGACGATGGCGGTGCGCGGCGCATATTCGCTGGGCTTGAACACGATGGTATTGCCGGCGATGAGGGCCGGGACGATGTGGCCGTTGGGCAGATGGCCGGGAAAATTGTACGGCCCGAACACGCCGAACACGCCGTGCGGGCGGTGCCGCAGCACGGCCGTGCCGTCGGCAACCTTGGCGGCGGTGGCGCCGGTGCGTGCGCCGTAGGCCTGGATCGAGATGTCGACCTTGTTGGCCATGGTGGCCGCTTCCGTTCTGGCTTCCCACAAGGGCTTGCCGACTTCCTCGGCGATGGTGGCGGCCAGCAGTTCGGCGTTCTCTTTCAACAGATCGCGAAAGCGCGCGCAGATGGCGACGCGCTCGTCGAGCGCGGTGTCGGCCCACGCTGGAAAAGCGGCGCGCGCGGCATCGACGGCACGGGCGACATCGTCGGCGTTTGAAGCCTTGCTGGCCCAGTTTTGCGCGCCGGTCGATGGGTCGATGGTGACGAGCAGCTCGCCGCTGCCGGCTTGCCAGTGGCCGTCGATGTAGTTACTCATTGCGTTGCTGGCGACGGGTGCGTCAGTCATTGTTGCGACGGGCTGGGACATGGGGATTCCTCCTTGCGTTAAGTGGCAGCGTGCGCAGCATGTCGCCCGCCGTGACGCCCAGCAGGGCCAGTTCGTCCGCGCTCAGGGCGATAGCGCCGCCCTCGGGCATGCTGGCGCTGATGATCATCCTGAAGTTTTTCATGTCGGTGTTCGACACCAGGGTGGGCAAGTCGGACGGCGGCGGCGGCGCGCTGGCGCGCACGGCCTGGGTCAGTTCGCTCTGGCGCACCGCGCGCAATTCCGACACCCTGCCCTGCAGCACCGGGCCGGCGTCGAAAATGTCGACGTATCCCTCGAAGTGCATGCCCTCCTGCTCGAGCATCTTGCGCGCCGGCTGGGTGTTGCGGTGCACCTTGCCGATCACTTGCTGGGCCGACTCCGGCAGGTAGTCGACGTACAGCGGCTGGCGCGGCATCAGCTCGGCGATGAAGGATTTCTTACCCAGCGCAGTCAGTTCGTCGACGTGGTCGAAATCCATTTTGAAGAAGTGGCGGCCGAGGCCCTCGTAAAACGGCGAGCTGCCGTCATCAAGCTGGTAGCCGCGCATTTCCGCGATCAGCTTTTCGGTGAACACCTGGGGGAACTGGGCGATGAACAAAAAACGGCTCTTCGACAGCCATTTGCCGTTGTGGCCGAAGCGGTACTCGGGATGCAGGAACAGCGAGCACAATTCGGTCGACCCGGTCAGATCGTTCGACAGGTACAGGGTCTCCATGCGCGTAAAAATATCGAGCTCACGGCTGCAGTGCACCAGGGTGCCGATACGGTAGTTATAAAACGGCTCATTCAGCCCCACCGCGCTTTTGATGGCGCAAATACCGGCCATGCGGCCGCTGCTGGTATCTTCCATGACGAACATGTAGTCGCGCTTTTCGGGCGCGATGGTCTCGGCGAACGAGGCGACGGCGACATCGACACGGTCGCCCAGCATCTTGCGGTCCGGCTTCAAGGTGGTCATGCCGCTGCCGACCTGGCTGGCCATGGCCAGCAGCGCATCGAGGTCGGTTGCTTGGATGGCGCGTACGACTAGCATGAAGGCTCCTGGAGGCGAACGCAGATGACGCTGTCGCCGGCGGCGACCCGCAGGGCGGCGCGGGCGTCGGCCGACAGCGCGATGGTGTCGCCCGCTTCGAGCGGCGGACAGTCCACGGTGATGGCGCGGAAGCGCTCGCTGCCGCTGCCGCTGGCGACGGCATAGGTGAGCCGTTTGCCGCGGCTGGCGGCCGGTCCCTCGGCCACCCGCCGCGTCAGCGCCGCGCCGAACGTGCGCAAGGCGTTCTTGTGGGCCTGCAGGATCGGTCCGCCATCGAAGATGTCGATGTAATCATCGGCTTCGAAACCTTCGTCGGTGAGCAGCTTGAAGGCCAGTTCGCCGTCCGGGTGGATCTGGCCCATCACCGCCTGGGCGTCGCCCGGCAGCAGCGGCACGTACACCGGATAGTGGGGCATCAGCTCGACGATCAGGGTGCGGTTGCGGGCGCCGCCGATGATGCGCTCGGCATCGAGAAAATCCATCTTGAAAAATTTGCGGCCCAGCGCATCCCAGAACGGCGAATTGCCGGCGGCGTCGGTCAGGCCTGCCAGCGGCACGAAAAAGCGGTCGCCGAAGCGGTGCGGGGCCAGCGCGGCGAACAGCAGCCGTGCGCGCGACAGCAGCGCCGAAGGCATCGCCGCCGCCGCCCCTTGCCGCTCCTTCACGTGAAAGCCGGACAACTGCGAATAACCGGTCAACTCCGAGCACAGGGTCAAGGCATGCACGCTGTGGCTGATATTGAGGTCGCGCGAAACCTGCTGGATGACGTCGTTACGGAACGAAAAATAGGTGCCGTTCGAGCCGGCCGACGCGTGGATCGCGGCGGTGCCGACGATCTCGCCGGTGGCCTGGTTTTCCAGCACGAACAGATACGATTCTTCGCTGGGGATGTCGACCTGGGCGGCGAACGAGGCGATCGAACGCTCCACCGAGGCGGCGATTTTGTCACGCGTGCGAGGCACCGTGTGCACCCCGGGGGTGACCACCGCCGCCAGGGTTTCAAGGGCGGCGACATCGCCCATTTCAGCGGGGCGGACAAGGTGCATGGGCGCTCCTTCGGCGGGGGCCAGGGCTGGTCAGACCGCGGCTGGAGTCTGGGCCACGTGGGCGGCCTCGCCGGCGATGAGCTGGTCGGCGGCGGCGCGCATGATGCGGTCGGCTTCCTCGATCTGGGCATCGCTGACGATCAGTGCAGGGGCCAGGCGGACCACGTCGGGACCGGCGATCAACAGCATCAGGCCGAGACCCTCGGCAGCCTTGGTGAAGTCTTTGGCGCGGCCCTTGAAGGCGTCGGCCATCGGCAGGCCGATCAGCAGACCCATGCCGCGCACCTTGCCGAACAGCTGCGGGTAGTCGTCGCCAAGCTTGCTCAGGTTGGCCATCAGTTTGACCGACGCTTCGTTGACGCGCGCCAAAAACGCCGGGGTGTTGATGGTCTCGACCACGTTCAGGGCGACGGTGGCGGCCAGCGGGTTGCCGCCGTAGGTGGTGCCGTGCGAGCCGACGCCGAAGTGTTCGGCAATGGCGGTGGTGGTCAGCATGGCGCCGATCGGGTAACCGTTGCCGAGCGCCTTGGCGCTGGTGAGGATGTCCGGGATGACGCCGAGCTGCATGTAGGCATACAAGGTGCCGGTGCGGCCCATGCCCGACTGCACTTCGTCGAACACCAGCAAGGCGCCGGTTTCGTCGCAACGGCGGCGCAAGGCCTGCAGGTAGGCGGCGTGGCCGGGGATGACGCCGCCCTCGCCCTGGATCGGCTCGACGATAACGGCGGCGACATCGTCGGTGATGGCGGCCATGGCGGCGTCGATGTCGTTGTACGGGATATGGTTGATTTCCTGCGGCAGCGGCTCGAAGCCTTCGGTGTACTTCGGCTGGCCGCCGACCGAGACGGTAAACAGGGTGCGGCCGTGGAACGACGACAGGCAGGAAATGATGCGCGATTTATGCGCGCCGAACTTGGTATGCGCATACTTTCGCGCCAGTTTTAAAGCCGCTTCGTTGGCTTCGGCGCCGGAATTGCAGAAAAACGCGCGCTCGGCAAACGTCGCTTCGGTCAATGCCGTGGCCAGGCGCAGCACCGGCTCGTTGGTGTAGCCGTTGCCGAGGTGCCACAGGGTGTTGATCTGGCGGGTCAATGCTTCGACCAGCACCGGATGCGCGTGGCCGAGGCTGGTGACAGCGATGCCGGCGGTGAAATCGAGGTAATGTTTACCGTCCTGATCCCACAAGTCCAGGCCCGAGGCGCGTACCGGCACCATGGCGGCCGGGGCATAGGTCGGCACCAGTACTTCGTCGAAAGTGGCGCGAGTGACAGGACGAGATACAGGATGAGATACAGGATGAGATACAGGACGAGTAACAGGAGGAGCGACCGGCCGCGTGGTGACACCCGAATCAAACTTTGCGTTCATGAGATTTCCTTTTATTTCCAGTGAATAGGGGGTCGCCCAGGGCTCGGTAGGGCTGGGCGCTCGGGCCATTATAAAAGCGGTCCGGCCCGCCTTCTTTTCTCCAGGCGACAAGGTTTTACATTTTTACCTGTTTGGCGATCCACCGCGTGCTCAGTTCGACAATTTCCGCTGCCGCTCTTCGCGCGGGGTATTGCCGAACAGTGCGCCAAAGGCGGTGGAAAAATGCGAGCCGGAACTGAAACCGCACATCAAGCCCACCTGCACGATCGAATAATTGGTGTCCAACAAGAGTTGGCGCGCTCGTTGCAGCCGCATTTCCAGGTAGTAGCGCGAGGGCAGCGTGCCGAGGTATTGTTTGAACAGCCGTTCCAGCTGGCGGCGCGACAAGTTCACCAGGCCGGCGATGTCGTCGGTCGACAGCGGCTCCTCGATATTGGCTTCCATCAAGGTCACCGCTTCGCTCAGTTTCGGTTGCAGGGCGCCGAAGCGCGCTTGCAGCGCCACCCGTTGCCGCTCCTGGCTGCCGCGCACGCGGTCGATGCACAGCACTTCCTTGATTTGCGCCTGCAGGGCGGCGCCGAAAATCGCCTCCACCACGGTCAGGGCAAAATCGATGCTGGCGGCGCCGCCGCAGCAGGTGAGTTTATTGCCGTCGATTTCGTACAGGTGCGGGGTCATTACGGCGTGATCGGCGCTGGCCGGCACCGCCGCGTACAGCGCCCAGGGCAGCGCGGCGCGCACGCCATTCAAGGCGCCGGCCTCGGCCAGCCACAGCACGCCGGCGCCGACCCCGCCCCACACCGGGGCAGCGCGCAGGCGCTCGATCACCCAGCGCAAGTTCGCCGGTTTTCTGGCCGCTTCGGTATCGTCGGCAACCAATAACACCAGTTGCCAGTGCTGCAAGGCGCCGGCGGCGAATTTGTCGGGACTGACGACATCGACGTGCAAACGGGCAGGTCCGAGCAGCTTGGCGGCCAGCCGCAGCGGCTGCACCAGGCCGGACCAGCTCAAGCTGTCGGGCTCGCCGGCGTTGAGCAGCAGGACGCGCAGCGGACGCTCACGGGCCAGCGCCGCCAGCTGGGAAACTTCGGGATCTTGCATCCGCGCGCGGCTATTCTGGCGCGAGAGCGACCGCCGGCCGTGGCGCGGCGGCGTTCCACTGGCTGACAATCATGCCGGCAATCAGCATGGCCGCGCCCAGCCAGCCGCGCGAAGTCATGGTCTCGCCCAGCAGGAAATAAGCGAAAAACGCCGCGGCGGCCGGCTCGAACGAATAGATGATGGCCGCCTCGTTGGCGGTGGCGCGCGCCTGCCCCCAGCTTTGCAGGGAAATGATGGCGGCAGTGGCGACCACGCCCAGGTACACCAGGTTCAAGGTGTACTTGACCAGGCCCTGCTCGACATATTCCCAGTAATTGGCGAAATCCTGGCCGGTGTCGATGGTCGTGCGCGGCACTTCGCGCGCCAGCAGCCAGACGGCGGCGCACAGGGCGACGGTGATGATCTGCGCCGCCGTCAAGGTCATCAGGCGCGACGCGCGGCGGGTTCTGAACGCCAGCATCTTGATGTAGACGGCAAAGGCGGCGGCGCTGGCCAGCGCATAGGTGTCGCCCCGGCCCCAGCGCCCGCCATCCCAGCACAGCAGCGCAAGGCCGGACACGGCCAGCACCAGCGCGGCGACAATGCGTTTTTCCGGCAGTTTGCCGGCCAGCAGGTCAAGCAGCGGTACCATCAGCACCGACAGGCCGCAGATAAACGCGTTGCGGTTCGAACTGGTCAGGGCCAGGCCTTCGACCTGGAACACGAAACCAAAAAACAGCAGGATGCCAAGCAGACCGCCGGAGACCAGGTCGTCGCGGCCCGGCTTCCACAGAAAGGGCGAGAGCAGCACGCCGGCAATGGCGAAACGCAAGAAAATGATCCACTGGGCCGAGAAGTGCGAGGTCAATTCTTTCATGGCGGGGAAGGTGGTTCCCCAAACCAGGGTGACGAGCAGCAAGGCGAGGATGCCCCGTAAGGTGTGAGTCATGAGAGTCTCTCGGCGTCTGATAATATAAATCCAATGCAGCTATGGTAACTGTCTCTGCCGCAAAATGCGAACCGGCGCCCCACAACAGCTTTGCGGGATTTATAATCGACGGATGGGGGAACGATATTTAAGAAGTATCCGCTTGCTGGCGGAATGCATGCAGGGCTTCGAACGCTTTTCGGGCGAATCGGTGCGTCGTTGCGGGCTGACCCATGCGCAGTTCGACATCATCGCCACCTTGGGCAACACCGCCGGCATGAGCTACAAGGAACTGGGCGAACGCACGCTCATTACCAAGGGCACCCTGACCGGCGTCATCGAACGCCTCGAACAAAAGGGCTTGGTGGCGCGCTGCCGCAGCGGCAACGACAAGCGCTCCTTTTTCGTCAGCCTGACGCTCGAGGGCGTGGCCATGTTCGAGCGGGCGTTCCCCGCCATGGTGGCCGATGGCAAGCGTCTGTTCGGTGGCTGGACCGAGGCCGATTACGATGCCCTTGAAGCCGTTCTCGACAAGTTCAAGGCGACCGTTGCCGGCGCCGACAGCAGTTGTTCCGGCCCGCCCGGTGATAAGGTCGCACTCCCCTGTCCCGATTCAATTACTTCAAACACCGAGGATCACACTTGAAAACCGCTCTGCTCGACGGCATCACGCCGGCCAAGATCGACAAACAAATCATGGGCAACCTGTTGCTCGACATCGCTTCCGTTGACGAAGTACGCCAGGAAAGAATGCTGATCGGCGTGCGTAACGAAGACGGCGAGATCTACCGCCTGATCGGCGCCGCCAAGGCCAACAATTACACCAACGCGGTCGAAGAGCTGGAAGACCTCGGCATGGTCGATGAATTGAAAGAAGCCGACGGCACCGAAGAAGGCTGCGACGCCATTTTCAGCGGCGGCGAGGTGGAATAAAGACACTTTGTCGGGTTATTCTATCCAGAAATGTTTCTCGCTGAATCAAGGGTATAATTTTTCGATGGACCGACTCGACGCTTTCAAAACCATCGCCGCGCAGGCGCAACGCGGGGAGCTGAGCTTCCCCACCAATGTGGACGCCACATTGAAGCTGCAGCGCGCGCTGGCCGATCCCGATCTGCATGCCGACGACGCCGCGCGCCTGGTGCAGACCGAGCCCCTGCTGGCCGCGCGCACCGTGGCGATTGCCAATTCGGTCACTTACAACCGTTCCGGCCAGAGCATCACCACCGTGCGCGGCGCTGTTCAGCGGGTCGGCTTTCGGGTGTTGCACGCCTTGTCGGCGGCGGTGATCGTGCGCCAGCTCGACAGCAAGATCACCGACCCGCAGCTGCGCGCCAAGGCCGACCAGCTGTGGAAGCATTCGGCCCACGTCGCCGCGCTGTCGCAATTGGTCGCCAAGCGCATCAGCAAGGTCGATCCGGAGACGGCGATGTTTGCCGGCATCGTCCACGAGGTCGGCGGCTTTTATCTGCTGTCGCGCGCCAGTGAATTTCCCGGCATGCTGGACGGCGATCCCGATGAATGGATCGAATACGGCGAGACCGCCATCGGCCGCGGCGTGCTGAAAAAACTCGGGGTGCCAGCGCCCGTGATGGATGCGATCGAGGCCATGTGGGAGGGCATGCGCGCGCTGCCGCCGGAAACCCTGGGCGACACGCTGATGCTGGCCAATGACCTGGCCCCGCTCAATTCGCCCCTGCACGTGCGCGCCGGCGCCACCACCCGGCAATCGGCGGCGACCGTCGATTTCGTGGTCGGCGAGGGTACCCTGGCGGAAATCCTGGCCGAGGCCAAGGAAGAGGTCGACAGCCTGACGGCCGCCCTGTTTTAAGCCAGGGTTTCCCTTTAAAAACCATCTGGCTCCGCCAGTGGTTTTTTCCATATGGTTCTGCGCCCCTAAGCCGGCTTTTTTCAGATTTCGTCTGACTAGTCCGCTCAAAAGTAGGGTTTCACTTTTGAGCGCTCAGTCAAAAAAATGCCCACTCTCGGAAGAGCGGGCTGAAGTCCAAAACTAGGGATGTCCTGAAAGAGACAGTTCCACTATAGGGCCGCATGCCCCGTCACTCTGTGCGTTATTCAACATAAAATGGCGATAGTTGATGGATGACGAAAAAACCGCCCCACATAACAATTTATTTAACCTTTAGACGAAAATTTATGTCGACAATCTTTACATAGATTCGTTCGACGAACTTGTCGCCTTTTTAACTGTTTGATTTATAGACATTATTTAATTTGGCATGTTTTTTGCTATGAATGGGCAGCAGTTAAAAAAACTACCCTGAAAGAGCAAAATGAAAAATCTCGCATTCACCGCCCTCGCCGCCTCCCTGTTGGTCAGCACCAGCGCCATGGCAGGCCCCGGCTACCTTGCCGCCACCGAAGGATTTGACTATCCCGCCAACACCAGCATCGTCGGCCAGAACGGCGGCACCGGCTGGTCGTCCGCCTGGCAATCTGGTCTCACCACCGCACCACAGGTCGTGTCGAATCAGGGCAACACGGCTTTACAGCTGTCGAGCAACAGCGACAACGCCGCCTACCGTAGCCTGAGCGCGGCAGTCACCGGCGAAGTACTGATCAAATTCGTCTTCAGCTACTCGGGCGTGCTGGGCGACAACGATTTTCTGGGCCTGTGGTTCGGCAGTTCGGCCGGCCCGAATATCGGCCTGAAGGCCAACTGCGGCACCGGTGCCTGCATCAACGATGCATTCGCGCGCACCAGCGGCAGCACCACCCAAATGCTCCTCAACAGCAATTTGCAAGCCGACACCTCGTACGTGCTGTTTGGCCACCTGTACAAAGCCAATGGCAGCAACACCTACAACCGTTTCGATGCATGGCTGAATCCATCGTCGGCTGAAATGAGCAACCTGACCAACCCGGATGCCTCCTCGAGCGGCGTGACCTCGATGAATTCGTTCAGCGTACTGGGCTTCCGTACCGACAACATCGACGGCGGCACCACCGTGCGGGTCGACGACATCGAAGTGAGCGTTGTGCCTGAGCCAAGCTCGGTCGCCCTGCTCGGCATCTCGATGCTGGCGCTGTGCGGCCTGCGCCGTCGCCGCCAGAAGTAATCCGGCAAACCGCCTTGGCGAAACAGCAAGCGCGCCCGAGGGCGCGCTTTTTTACGGGCGCTGTAAAGCCGCAAGTTGTCATCTCAGCGAGCCCACCTGCGCACAGCCACGAGCGCACGAGCGCAAAAAAAAGCGCCTGCATCGGCAGGCGCTTTTGATCAGGCTGGCTCTGCTTAAACCACCGCCCCGTCTGTTTCATCCTTTTCCTTGACCGGCTTGATCAAGTCTTCGCGCTTCACGCCCAGCCACATGGCGATGGCGGCGGCAACGAACACCGACGAATAAATGCCGAAGCAGATGCCGATGGTCAAGGCGATGGCAAAGTAGTGCAAGGTGGCGCCGCCCAGGAACAGCATCGACAGCACCATCAACTGGGTACAGCCGTGGGTGATCATGGTGCGCGAGATGGTGCTGGTGATGGCGTTGTCGATCACTTCGGTGACGCTGGCGCGGCGCTGCTTGCGGAAGTTTTCGCGGATCCGGTCGAAAATCACCACCGACTCGTTGACCGAATATCCCAACACGGCAAGAATCGCCGCCAGCACGGTGAGCGAGAACTCCCACTGGAAGAAGGCAAAAAAGCCGAGAATGATGACGACGTCGTGCAAGTTGGCGACGATGGCGGCGACGGCGAATTTCCACTCGAAGCGGATGGCCAGGTAGATCATCACCCCGACCACCACCATCAACAGCGCGTTCAGGCCGTTTTGCGCCAGCTCTTCTCCCACTTGCGGGCCGACGAAGTCTTTCGATTGCAGGGACAGCACTTCGGCGCCGGCGGCGTCGACGCAACCCTGCTTCGACACCGGCTGGCCGTTGACCACGCTGGCGATCTGCTTCGGGGTGCCCTTTTCCGCCGCGCACAGCGTGCTGAACACGCGCTCGGAACCGTCGCCTTTTTGCCCCTTCAAGGCGGGCAGGTTGACGATGATGTCCTGGGCAGTGCCGAAACTGGTCACCACCGGCTGCTCATAGCCCAGCGACTCGAGGTTGTGGCGGATTTTCTCCTGGTCGGCCGCATGCGGGTAGCGCAATTCCAACTTGGTGCCACCGGTAAACTCGACCGAGAAGTGCAAGTTCTTGTGGATCAGGAAAAACACGGCGGCAGCAAACGTCAGCGCGGAAATCACGTTGAAAATCAACGCATGGCGCATGAAGGGGATGTCGCGCTTGATCTTGAAAAATTCCATCTTGAATGTTCCTCTTCTTAATTACTTCTTGATGGAGACCACGCCGGGCGTCCACACGGTGCCGATGGCGATCTTGCTGAGCTTTTTCTTGCGGCCGTACCAGAGATTGACCACGCCGCGCGAAACAAACACGGCAGAGAACATCGAGGTCAGGATGCCCAGGCAGTGCACCACGGCAAAGCCGCGCACGGCGCCCGAGCCGAACACCAGCAGGGCCAGGCCGACGATCAGGGTGGTCACGTTGGAGTCGAGAATGGTGGCCCAGGCGCGATCGAAACCGGCGGCAATCGCCGCCTGCGGGGCGGCGCCGCCGCGCAGTTCTTCGCGGATACGCTCGTTAATCAGCACGTTGGCATCGATCGCCATACCGAGCGCCAGCGCAATTGCCGCGATACCCGGCAGGGTCAGGGTCGCCTGCAGCATCGACAGCAAGGACAGCAGGAACAGCAAGTTGCACGCCAGTGCGATCACGCTGAAGAAGCCGAACAGCTGATAATAGATGATCATGAAGATGGCGATGGCGATGAAACCGTACACCGTCGAGTACAAGCCCTTGGCAATGTTTTCCGCGCCCAGTTGCGGGCCGACCACGCGCTCTTCGACAAATTCCATCGGCGCCGACAGCGCGCCGGAGCGCAGCAGCAGGGCCAGTTCGCTGGCGCGCTCGACCGAGCCCATGTTGTTGATCTGGAAGCTACTGCCCAGTTCGCTCTGGATGGTGGCCACCGAGATCAGGTTGTATTTACCCTTTTCCTTGAGCAGGATCGCCATTTTCTTGCCGATCCGCTCGCGGGTGGCTTCACGCATCTTGCGCCCGCCGTCGCCGTTCAGGTCGATCGACACCGCCGGCTGCTGGTTCTGATCGAAGCTGGCGGTGGCATTCGAGATGTATTCGCCGGTCAGGACGATGTCCTTGTACAGCACCGCGGGCGCGGCCGGGCCGGTGGTGAACACTTCCGAGTTGAGCGGAATGGTGGCTGCCGTTTCGGTGCCAGGCAGCACGGTCTCGTCGACCATGCGCAATTCCAGGGTGGCGGTGCGGCCGATGATGTCCTTGGCGCGGGCGACGTCTTGTACGCCAGGCAATTGAATGACGATCCGGTCCGGCCCCTGCTGCTGGATGATCGGCTCGCTCACGCCCAGTTCGTTGATCCGCTTCGACAGGGTGGCGATGTTTTGCTTGACGCCCTCTTCCACCGTGCGGGTCAGCGCGGCCGGTTTCAAGGTGGCGATCAGTTTCAAATCGCTGCCGTCGGCGGCGTCGGCAAAGGCCAGGTCCGGCATTTGCGCGGCCAGCACATTGCGCGCCTGGGTGCGGGTGTCGGCGTCGCGGAATTTCACTTCGAGGGCATCGCCAACGCGCTCGATGCCGGCGTGGCGCACATTCTTGTCGCGCAAGGTGCTGCGTACGCTGGCCTGCAAACCCTTGATGCGGTTTTCCAGCACGGCTTTACCGTCGACCTGCATCAAAAAGTGCACGCCGCCGCGCAAGTCCAGGCCCAGGTTCATCGGCAGCGCGCGGATCGCCTGCATCCAGGCCGGCGTGTTTTTCACCAGGTTGACGGTGACGATGTAATCGGGATCGGTGGGATCGCGGTTGAGGTCACGCTCAAGCGCCAACTTGGCCTTGAACTGGGCGTCGGTGGTGGGGAAACGCACGCGCACCGAGCTGGCCGCGCCCTGGCCGTCGAGGCTGACGCGGTCAGGGGCGATGCCATCCTGCTTGAGAGCCTGGGCCACCTGCGCCGTCGTGTCGCTGGTGATCTTGACGGTGGCTTTGCCGGTCG
>JAQGNM010000378.1 GCA_028291845.1 Massilia sp.
TGACGTTGAACCCATCCGTCGTCTTAGTTACCTGAGCGTCTTTCAAGCGCTTCTGTTCCAGCGCTGCTCTGGCAGCGTTCACCGCCGCGTCCACCGTCGCGTACAGCTCTACATAACTTTCAGCCTGCGAGGCCGCTTGGGTCTGAGCGCCGCTAGGGCCAGCCACGAGCGTCAGCGCTGCAATCGACAGCGCGAAGTGGGTGTGGGTACGGTTCATTTGGCAAGTCACTCGGAGTTATCGTCATAGCAATAGTACTCGATTGCCTCCGGGAATCAAAAGACTATTTCGGCCCCCTTGGTTCCACGCTGCGGGTCCATCGATCGAGAAATAAAATAAGTCATTCGCGACTTTGAATGACTACAATCACCCATACCACGCGAAGGCGTCGGGTCGATAATAGGGTATGAATACATCCTCATTGAATCCCTTTAATTCAATTTGGGCCATGCTGAGGGCTCGCAGCCGTGCCCCGAGGCTTGGTTGCGCCATGCGCTCACGTAGAGCGCCGATCCACCGGTCAACCGCGTTGACGGACACCTGTCCTGGAACTGCCGCCAGCATACCAAGCCGGCCTGAACAACATGCCGCTTCCCAGCGGTGGCATGTCATCATCAAGAAAAAGTGGCTCGCAAAGCGGGTGTGCCGGAGAGCAGCGGCGCGCTGCAGCAAGCACTCCAGGCTGGTCACTTCCTTGGCCAGCCAAGTGACTCCAGCCATCCCTCTCCGTCGGGTTGGGTTAAAGCGTAGAGGTAGGTACTGATCGTCTTGCCTTCATATCGTGGGACCTTCTTTATATGCCACAGCTTGGCGGCAACGATATTTGTCAGGCTCACCATAGTGCCGACCCATTCGGGTAAGGTCGTGAGCGGTGTACCCGATATATCTAGGTGTATTAGCTTACTCAGTTTCCTTAGCGAATCAGGCAACACATGCACTAAGGTTGCACAAATGTTAAGCGACTCTAGTTCGCGCAACTCCCCAATGGATAGGGGCAGGACATCGATCCTATTGAAGGAGACGTTCAGCGATCGCAAATTCTTGATCTCGGGGAGTCGACTCGGGAGCGCGGTCAGGCCGCATTTTTTTACCGATAGTTCTTTGAGGTGTTTCAAATCTGCCACTTGTTCGGACAGGGCGCCTACTGGAGTCCAGTCCAGCACCAGACTTTCGAGCCTCGCCAGACAGCCGAAGAAGTCTGGTATCTCGGTCAGCCTGCGATCACTTACTGTAAGCTGAACCAGGCCTCTCAAGTTTGCAATCGAAGCAGGCAGGGCCTTTAATTCATTGTGAGTAATGACCAGCTCCTAGAGGTTTTTTAGCTGCCCTATAGATTCTGGTAAAGAACCAACATTCGTGCGCATCACATGTAATTTCTTGAGGTTCCTTAGCTCGCCTATGGACTGCGGAAGCGCGCTGATCTTGACGTCTACGAGTATTAACGAAGTCAGGGAGGATAAATTCCCAACTTCGACCGGCAGAACACAGTGATCAGGACCTGAGTGGTCCAGGCCGCCGCCCCATTGCAACTCTTCAAGGTGCTCGAGTAGGAAAAGCTCCTGCGGTAGCGTCGAACACTCGGAGACTGCGATCTTCCGCAGGCTTTGTAGTTTGGACAGATAAGGGGGGAACTTGTCGTCGGCAAGTGTTAGTGTTTCCAGCGCCAGTATGGCATCCGGGGTCACCGGGAAGTTGTGATAGTCGTTCTCCTCAGCCCAGCTAATCTGACTCTCGACCCAGTCGCTCATCCTGATCGACCGTTCGCCACGGACATAAATTTTCGCCCCCTCACCGGACGTACTGTCCTTCTCGAAGCCGACATAACCGCCATCGGATGCCCACTTGATCTTGCCTTCCCTGTATTGGACTTCGCCAAAGCTGTCAGTTGTAAAGTTCCAGGTCGTACCATCGTTTCGGCTCCCCTTCCGAACAGCGGTGGAGCACGAATAAGCACCGGTTAATTTCGTGGGTACGGTTGGCTTCACGTACGCTCCGCGTTCGTTCTTAGCCGTTCCCCTAAGGGTCTTCAGATCGCTAACAGTAGGGGTGCGCCAATCATCGTGACCTGCAAAACGCAAGTTCTTGGGGTAGGTGACACCCACCACGAGGGGCGTCTTTTCAAAAAGCCACATCAACCCTGTTTCTTCATCCATCCATATAGCGTCATCGCCGCGTTGGGCTTTGAGAAGAAAAAGTTGGCGCTCGTCCAGTTGAGAATCGCCAGCAGACCATTGAAAGCCATCCCCGGCCGGAGAGCGCGATACGACGCCGACTTTCATTTCTTTAAGAAACACCAAGGCGGATGAAAAGTCCTCAAAACTGGTTGTGTCCATGCTTATAAAATCTAATGTACATGTGTGGGAGGTCGCGTTGCAGCGACGCTTTTGCTCTACTTCACCTACCAAATTGTACCCACTAAATTAGCGTGGACACCTTGCGCCTGAAACTGTCGATTCCCTACTTGGTGCTGAGACGACGCTTACCTTACAGGCATCGCCGAGCTCGTGTCGAGGGGGCGGAGGGTCAGGGAGACGGAGGAGGGGCATCCATGAGCCAGCCCGTGTCATCCATTAGCCAGCCCGTGTCAATGACAAAATACTCCCCGGCGTCGCGATTTTCAATCGCGGCGCAATCCTTCCCGACCCTTGCATCTCGGCCTGTCGCGCCCGTTTTCTCGTCGTCTGGTTTGCGAACAATTCGCACCAGTCATCCATCAGGATCTAGCACCGCGGCCGACTGCACCGTAACGGCCGAGGGTCATCCATTAGCCAGCCCGTGTCAACGTGAAGCCGAGGGTCATCCATTAGCCAGCCCGTGTCAATGACAAAATACTCTCCTGGCGTCGCGATTTTTAATCGCGGCGCAATCCTTCCCGACCCGTACAGTTCGGCCTGTCGCGCCCGTTTTCTCGTTGTCTGGTTTGCGAACAATTCGCACCAGTCATCCATCAGGATCTAGCACCGCGATCGACTGCATCGCGGGCCCAGGCAGCCTTCTGGCTGCCCCAGAAAAACGTTGGTTCCGTCTCGCGTCCCAAATTGGGTTACAGATCAACGGAAACCACGGGGTCAGTGCCCACAACGGAGCGTCTCAAGCTAGTTGTTGCGTTTAACGACGGTTATGCATCCTCGGCGCTTGCGTGGGCTGTTTCCGTGTCGCCGACGAGCCGGCGTCAGCGGGTCACCTGGTCGATAGCAAGGGCCGCAGCATTGAAACTAGTGTGAAAAACGATGGCGGACAGCAGCCCGTAGCGCAGCCGCAAATAGCTCAGCAGCAAGCCGCTCCAGGTTTGCGAAATCACCGCGAACACCACCAGAAGGGCCAGCCAGCCCGCGTGTGCATCGACGTCGAAGTGGCCGAGGTGCGAGAGGCCGAATGCGAGCGCGTAAGTCCACACGATCAGGCGATAGCGGGACAGGAATGCGCGACCACGCGCCATCCGCAGCGCGAATTGCTCGCTGGCGTTGCGGCGCCGCTGGCGGTAGCCATCCACCAGCACGATTGCAATGGAGACGCAGGCCAGTGCCAGCGCAATACGCCACTGCCCGAGCATCAGGCATACCAGCATGGGCTGTATCGCCAACGTCACCGTCGCGCTGCGCAAGCCTGCGCGAAAAATCAATTCCTCGAGCCAGGGCGCCACGAACACGACGGAAAACAGGAAGGTGATGGTCGAGCTATCGACGACGGCGTGCATGCCGACCAAGCTCTCCAGTCCGGTTTGGATGGGGAATGCGATGGCCAGCGTAAACAGCGCATTCACGCCGAGCAGGATGACGATGCGGCACATCAGCTCCGGCGCTGCCACGTGTATCGGATGCCTGCGGCGCGGACTGCATATAAAACCCAGCAAGTGGCGTAGTTCATCGACGATGCGGGTTCGCACGGACGACATTATCGAATGCGAGGCCGGCGGTGGTGGCAGCGAAGTGGTTGTCATCGGTCAGATCAGATGGTCTTATTCAATGTCAATCCCGGCGGCTTTCGGGCGCGCTGCGTTCAAGGACCGTTTTTTCGCTATCAGCCGTCGCAAGACGCCAGCGCCGCCAGCACTATGCAATTGAGCGTCACCGTGCCCCAGTAAGCGGCCTGGAATGACGGCTTGGTCGACTTGTGGCGGTACACGCGCTGGGCGAGCAGGGCGCCGGGCCAGCCGCCGGCCAGGCCGATCAAAAGCAGCGACTGCTCGCTGGTGCGCCAGGCGCCAGTGCGCGCCGCTTGCTTGTCCGAGCGGTACATCAGGTAAGCCAGCATGCTCATGCCAAGGCAGGCGCCCAGCACAGGCGCCGGCAAGCGGCCCGCACGTACCAGTATGGCAAGGAGCAGCAAAAATGCGATCGTGATCGTGATGGCAAATAAGGTGCCGAAGCGCTGCGGTGCACGGTCGGGTGAAGCGCCGCGTTGCCGCGCAAAAGCCACCGCCTCGGCCTGGGGTTGACCGCGCGGGTCGTGCACCAGTTCGTAGGTGACAACGTCGGCTGCGAACGGCCGGCGCGTCGGCACGGCAAACGCCTTGATGTGCAGGAAAACCGGCGCGCCACCGCCATTGGGCGCGATGAAGCCGAAGCCGCGCTCATCGTGCCATGTGGTGATTTTTCCCTGGTATCGGATGGCGGGACGGGCCTTTGCCGAAGGGGTGGTCGCTGGTGTCATGCTCCAGTGTAGACGCGATTATTCTTACGAGCAATGTTGTTATTTTGCTCTGTGGCGAATACAACGACAGCGCCCGTCAGCTGTGTTTGGGGGCAGAGGTCAAGTCCGAAAAAGGACACCGACAGAACAGTGGGCGGTGGTAACCGTGCAAGGAAAGGTTGAGCCTGTGTCTTTTTTCGGACTTGACCCGCGCCCCGCGCATGCCGGGTGGCGTGGCAGGCGTGCCGCGGAGATTAGCGGCCCTCATGCCGATCCTCCTTCCAGCGATAAAACGCATAACCGTTGCCTTTACGCAACTCGCAGTTACTCAAGGTAAGTAATCGCCCGTACAATCGGAGGCTGTGGGAACGGGTGCTCATCGAAAAGTGAACTTTAGACGTGCCGGTCTGTACGTAATTGGAATGGATACTAGGGGAACAATGTGTCTTACAAGGATTTAAAGATTGGGGTGCGTCTCGGGCTCGGTTTTGCTGCGGTGCTGGTTTTGCTGGTTGCGGTCCTGTGTCTGGGGTTGAACTCGATGGCGCGCATCGAGGAACGCATGAATAATCTTGTCGCCGACAGCAACGTGAAAGTCGCCGCCGCGACCGATATGGCACTGACGATTCGTGACCTGTCGCTGAACGTAAGCACCGCAGTGATCGTGACCGACGATGCGGCGCTACAGGAAGAAAAAAACAAGCTGGCAGCGGCGCGTGCCAAATATGGTGCATCCAAGGGCATACTGACCAAGATGGTCACCAGCGATGATGGCAAGGCGGCTCTCGACAGGCTTAATCAGGCATTGGCGATCGCGGCCCCCATCAACAATAAACTCCTGGCGTTACGCACCGAAGGCAAGACCGCGGAAGTATCCGAAATGCTGATCAAGGAATCCCGACCGGCCACCATGAAGACGCTGGTTGCCCTGGACGATCTCGTCAGGCACGAGCGGGAATCGGCGAAACAGGCCGCGCAGGAAGCGGCGGCAGCGTCCGGCAGCGCCCGTACCCTGATGACTGTCCTCGGCTGTATCTCGCTGGTGCTGGGGGCAATTATTGCATGGCTGATCACGCGCTCGATCACCGCCCCGATCAAGGATGCGGTGAAGGTTGCCGAGAAGGTGGCGCAGGGCGACCTGAGCGCACGCATCGAAGTCAGCTCCCGCGACGAAACCGGGCAGTTAATGCAGGCCCTGAAGAACATGAATTCGAGCCTGGCGAATATTGTCACCGAGGTCCGCAGCGGCACCGACACCATCGCTACCGCATCGGCCGAAATTGCATCGGGCACCCTCGACCTGTCGTCGCGTACCGAAGAGCAGGCCAGTTCGCTGGAAGAGACCGCGTCATCGATGGAAGAACTGACCTCGACGGTGAAGCAGAATGCCGACAATGCACGCCAGGCCAATCGACTTGCGGTGACCGCCTCGGAAGTGGCGCTCAAGGGCGGCGCCGAGGTGTCGGAAGTGGTCGACACCATGGCCTCGATCAACGAGGCATCGAAGAAGATCGTCGACATCATCAGCGTCATTGACGGTATCGCCTTCCAGACCAATATCCTGGCATTGAACGCGGCGGTGGAAGCGGCGCGCGCGGGCGAGCAGGGCAGAGGCTTTGCTGTCGTGGCGGCGGAAGTGCGCAACCTGGCCCAGCGCAGCGCGGCCGCGGCGAAAGAGATCAAGACCCTGATCGGCAACTCGGTGGACAGGGTCGGAGCCGGCAGCAAGCTGGTGCAACAAGCCGGGACCACGATGGCCGAAGTGGTGGCCAGCATCGGGCGCGTGACCGATATCATGGCCGAGATTTCCGCCGCCAGCGAGGAGCAGAGCGCCGGCATCGAGCAGGTCAACCAGGCCATCGTGCAGATGGACCATGTTACCCAGCAAAACGCGGCGCTGGTGGAAGAGGCGTCGGCGGCCGCCGAGTCGATGCAGGACCAGGCGGCCGGGCTGTTGCAAGCGGTGAGCATTTTCAAGCTCGACGGCACGCAGGCGGCCAGGCCGGCCACGCCAGTGGTCAGGCCGGTTGCCGAGCCACGCATGGCGAACGCCGCAAGCCGGCCTGCCCCCAGGGTGGCTGCGAAACGTACGGCGATCGCGGCGGCTCAGCCCAAGCCCCGGCTGGAAAAGCAGCCCGCCGTTGCCGGAGACTGGGAAGAGTTTTAAATTTTCGGCATCGAT
>JAQGNM010000414.1 GCA_028291845.1 Massilia sp.
GCCTTGGGCTCGTCGACCGACAGGAACAGCTTGCCGGTGGAGGTCAAATGCAGCGGCCCGCGCCCGCCGATGGCGCGCACCACCTGCATGCCCGAGCGCTCGGAAAAGGCGCGGTCGATGTAGACGATTTCGTCGCCCTGGCGCACCGACAGATTGATGGTCTGCTGGGTTTTCTTGTGCAGCGAGCGCATGGAGTCGAGCGCTGCTTCGCGCACCGACAGCCGGCTTTTCACCACGTTACCCAGTTCCAGCAGGCGCATGCCGAGGCGGTAGGTACCCGGCTCGACCCGGTCGACGAAGCGGGTGATCACCATGTCGTTGAGGATGCGGTGCGCCGTCGAGGGATGCAGGCCGGAGACTTTCGCCAATTCCTTCAGGCTGACCGGGTCGCTATAGGTGGCCAGCGCGTCGAGCAGGGCGACCATGCGCTCGATCACCTGGATCGAGGTCTTGGCGGGTTCTGGAACAACGTTCTCGGGTTTCATGATGTGGTTGGTGCAGTGCGGTAACGATGGCCCACTTATATCACAATGTGAAAATGCTTGGCAAGCTCACGACTCCGGCGCAAGGAAACCGTCGAGCAGCGCATAATGGCGCTTTGTCATTTCCAGGGTCATCTCATGGCGGAGCCAGTCAGCGAATTCAAGAGCAAGAGCGGATTAAAACGGATCATGGTTGCGTTCGGCTACTCGATGGACGGCTTCCGCTCGGCGTGGCGGACCGAGGCGGCGTTTCGCCAGGAAATGCTGCTGATGGTGGTCGGCACCGTCTCGGCCCTGAGCATGAGCATCTCCGCCTTTGAAAAATTCATGTTGATCGGCGTGCTGGTGTTGATGCTGATTGTCGAACTGATCAATTCAGCGATCGAGGCGGTGGTCGACCGCATCTCGCTCGACCAGCATCCGCTGTCGAAAAATGCCAAGGATTTCGGCAGCGCCGCCGTGTTCCTGTCGGTGGGGCTGGCGCTGACGGCCTGGGGCGTGGTGTTGTTCAACCGTTTCTATTGATCTGTTCGCTCTTATATGCGGCGCCGGCATAAGCAAGTAGCAATCGCTTCGTTGGAGAAACAGCGGCGCCGCCGTATCGTGTTGGTCAGGAGGTTACGATGACGCAGGAACAGTTTGGCGAATTTCAAGTCATATTGGTGCCCGGTCTGCACAACAGCAGCCCGGATCACTGGCAATCGCTGTGGCACGCGCGCCATCCGGCGTTTTACCGGGTCGAGCAGGACGATTGGGAAGATCCGGATTTGCCGGCCTGGACCGCACGGCTCGATCAGGTGCGCGCACGCGATCCGCGCCCGGCGCTGTTCGTCGCTCACAGTTTCGGTTGCCTGGCGACGGTGGCGAGCATCAGCGCCAATCCCGCCGGCGTCGCCGGGGCCTTGCTGGTGGCGCCGGCCGACCCGCACAAATTCGGCGTGGCGGACGCTTTGCCGCACGCGCCGCTGGCGGCGCCATCGACCGTCATCGGCAGCCGCGACGATCCCTGGATGACGATCGATGCCGCCGCCTTGTGGGCGCGGCGCTGGAACAGCGAACTGGTCGATGCCGGCGCGGTCGGCCACATCAACGCGGCATCGAAGCTGGGCGACTGGCCGTTCGGCTGGAACGTCTTGCAATTATTGTATGAGCGGGTGCATAGTCCTCATCCGGCCGTCGCCGCATGATGGCAGCGCGCTAACCTTTAAAACCTGGAGACCATGATGACTGTACGTTTGGGCGATACCGCCCCTGATTTTGAGCAAGATTCTTCCATCGGCAAGCTGCGATTTCATGAGTGGGCGGGCGATTCCTGGGTGGTGCTGTTTTCCCACCCGGCCGACTTCACCCCGGTCTGCACCACCGAACTGGGCCTGACAGCCAAGCTGAAGCCGGAATTTGACAAGCGCAACGTCAAGGCAATCGCCCTGTCGGTCGACCCCGCCGACAAGCACAAATCCTGGATCGACGACATCGAGCAGACCCAGAAGACGGTGGTCGGCTTTCCGATCATCGCCGACGAAGACCGCAGCGTGTCGACCCTGTACGACATGATCCACCCGGAAGCGTCGGCGACCGCCACCGTGCGTTCGCTGTTCGTGATCGACCCGGCCAAGAAAGTGCGCCTGACGATCACCTACCCGATGAGCACCGGCCGCAACTTCGATGAAGTGCTGCGCGTGATCGACGCGCTTCAGCTCACCGACAAGTACACGGTGGCTACGCCCGGCAACTGGAAAGACGGCGACGACGTCATCATTCCACTGACGGTGCAGGATCCCGACGTGCTGGCGCAAAAGTATCCGAAAGGATTTACGGCCGAGCGCCCGTACCTGCGCCTGACCCCGCAGCCAGGGAAATAAGCATCGGCGACGCCTGCCGGCACAGCCTGAATTCGCTTATGCCATAAGCAAATAAGAACTCGGTCGTTTGTAATAAGGCCGAGCCCGCATAACATGCGTGAAACGAAGGGTTCATGCATGTTACTTAGCTACGTGGTTTCAGGATTTGGCGTCGGCCTGTTGGTCGGCATGACCGGGGTCGGCGGCGGCTCGCTGATGACGCCGCTGTTGACCTTGTTGTTCGGCGTGCCGCCGTCGGTGGCGGTGGGCACCGATCTGGCCTTCGCCTCGATCACCAAGACC
>JAQGNM010000428.1 GCA_028291845.1 Massilia sp.
GACATTCCGGTTCGCGTCGGCACGGTCGATGCGGTTGCCATCGGAACGGCGCGGGTCGGCCTGCTGGCCACCCCCTTGGCCACCTTTACCGCCCTTGCCCTTGCCATCTCCGGCAGCGCCCTTCTTCTCGATCCCGAACGCACTCATGAAGCTGCGCACGTCGTTTTCTTCCAGCTCTTCCCAACGGCCGCGTTTCAAACTGCTCGGCAAGGTCATGGCGCCGTAGCGGGTACGGATCAGGCGCGAGACGGTCAGGCCGACCGCCTCGAACATGCGGCGCACCTCGCGGTTACGGCCTTCACCGATCACCACCCGATACCACTTGTTGATGCCTTCGCCGCCGCCGTCGGCGATTTTCGTGAACGACGCCGTGCCATCATCGAGCTCGACGCCGGCCAGCAGCTTCTGCCGCATGCCCTCTTCGAGCTCGCCGAGGGTGCGCACGGCATATTCGCGGTCGATGTTGTAACGCGGGTGCATCAGGCGGTTGGCCAGATCACCCGAGGTGGTGAAAATCAATAAACCTTCGGTATTAAAGTCAAGACGGCCGACCGCCAGCCACTTGCCGGCCTTCATGGTCGGCAAGCGGTCGAACACGGATGGACGGCCTTCCGGGTCGTCGGCGCTGACAATCTCGCCGGCCGGCTTGTGGTACACCAGCACGCGCGGCGGCTTGGTGCTCACCTTGCGCTGGATCAGCTTGCCGTTGATGCGCACGGCATCCGACGGCAAGATGCGCTGGCCGATATGGGCCGGCTCGCCATTCACCGACACGCGGCCGGCGACGATCAGATCTTCCATGTCGCGGCGCGAGCCGAGACCGGCCTCGGCCAGCACCTTGTGCAGTTTCGGCGCGTCGTCGTCGGAAGTCAGGTCGCGCTTGACCGCCTTCACCGGGCCGCCGCGGCCGCCGTCGTTGGCGTCGTAGGCGTCCGAGGTCACATAGGAAAACACCGCATCGGCGTCGTCGCCGCGCGGTTTTTTATGGTGTTGCAGGCCAGGATTGCCCTTCTTGTTCTTTTTGACACGCGGCTTGCCGTCGGCGCCACGCTCCGGACGCGGACCGCGCTCCGGACGGGCATTGGCGTTGGTATTGGCGTTAACCACGGCGGCGCCGGCCGGCGCAGCGTCGACCGCTTCCGCCGCCTCGGCTCCATTGACCTGCGGCGCACGCGCCTCACGTTGCGGCTTCGCCTCGCGCTGCGGCTTCGGCTCGCGCTGCTGGCGCTGCTCTCGCATCTGGCGCGGACCGCGCGGGGTGCGCGGAGCACGTTCCTGGCGCGCCTCGCCGCTTTCCTCAGCGGCGGCGGCAGCGGGCGCGGCGGCAGCTTCGGCGGCAGCGGCCGCGGCAGCTGCCTTGGCGGGAATCACCTTGGCCGGTTTGGCCTTGCGCTGCACCACCGGATGGTCGTCGCCCATGGCGGCAGCCACGGCCACCGCTGGCGCGGCAGGCGCCGGCACGGCGGAGGCGGCCAGCACCGGGGTCACGGCGACAGCAGCAGCAGCGGCGGGAGCTTGGGCACCAGCAGCTTCAAGGGCATTCGCAGCCGGCTTGGCCCGCTTGGCGCGCGGCTTGGTGATGCCGGCGGCGTTGTCCGCTTCGATCTGCGCCTTGGTGCGGCGTTTCGGCTTGACGGCGGCGTCGGCCGCGGCAGGCACATCGGCGTCGGAAGGTTTAATTGTTGTGTTCATTATGTATGTCTGAAATATCTGAGGTCTGCTGACCTGGCGCGGCGTCAGGCGATGCTGCTGGCGCAGGGGCGTGAGTAAAAGCTTCATCGGAAGCGTCAAGGCCGGCCGCAACTGCCATGCCGCCCGCGCCATCGTGTCGGGCAGCATTGTCTGCCGCCGCCTTGTCAAAATTTTCCTGCAATGCCGCTTCGAGTGCCGCCATCTCGCGGCCGTCGCCCGTCGGGGCCACCTCCTGCAAGGGCGGCAACTGGGACAGGCTGTTCAGTCCCAGATCGTCGAGAAACTGCTTAGTCGTCCCCAGCAAGGCGGGCCGGCCGATCACTTCGCGGTGGCCGATGACATCGATCCAGCCGCGGTCTTCGAGCATCTTGATGGTCTGCGAATTGACCGTCACCCCGCGGATTTCCTCGATGTCGCCGCGCGTCACTGGTTGCCGGTAAGCGATGATCGACAGAGTCTCCATGGTCGCCCGCGAATATTTTGGCGGCTTTTCGGGACTCAAGCGATCGAGATAGACCTTCATTTCCGGCCGGCTTTGAAACCGCCAGCCGCTGGCCAGGCTGACCAGTTCGACGCCGCGCTCCTGCCAGTCGTGGCGCAATTCCTCGAGCATCAACTTGATGCGCGCGGTCTCGACGCCGGCTGTCGACGAAGCGTCGCCCAAGGGCTTGCCATTGTCGTCCACATCGACAAACAACTTTTTCAGGCTGCTGATGGACAAAGGCTCGCGCGCACACAGCAGCGCGGTCTCGAGGACGCTCTTGGCCTCATCAGTATTCATAGCGATGTATCAACGTATCTTGCCCAAATATGGAAAGAAATGCTGCAAAGAAAACGGTCTAAAAATCCGATCAGCGCTGCGGGCCGGCCGTCATTACGAGGCTGGCGAGAGCAAAGTCGTCAAACTGGTATCAAGCACCCGGGCCGGGAGGCGATGGGTTCGATTGCTACTGTATTGTATTTATTGTGGCGCGAGGGCCCGTGGGCCATGCAATCATCGGGCACGCAGCTGATGCGGCAAGCCATTGATTATCAAGCGAAACGCTACTTTTTCGCGGCCTGCGCCGCGGTAAGCGGGCGCATGCAACGCAAGAACGATCGACATCGTCACTTCAATCTGCGGTCATTGTACCTGATAAAAGACGGCGTGGCACACGCCATGATTCTGCCGAACAACAGTCGAGTACGCCAGCCGCTGCGCGCCCTAGTGCGCCAGGCGCTCCGCCAGCAGCGCGGAAACGCCGAGAAAGGCCGGGTATTCGGCGGTAATCACGAAGGTCGGTACCTGGGCCAGGTAGTCGACAAATCTCCCCTTTTGCTCGAAGCGGCGGCGAAACGACGATTGCGCGAAACGCGCGCCGAGCCGCGGCACGATGCCGCCGCCTATATAAATGCCGCCCTGCGCGCCGAGGGTGATGGCCAGGTTACCGGCCACCGTGCCGAGCATGCCGCAAAACGCTTCGACCACCTGGTCGCACAAGTCGCATTGGCCTTTCAAGCCGCGTTCGACGATGACGGGAGCGCTCAGTTGCTGGTCGGCCCGGCCCAGGTGCGCCGCCAGCGCGCTGTAAATGAGTTCGATGCCGACGCCGGACAATAGCCGCTCGGCCGACACGTGCTCGAAACGGCGCCAGGCAAACTGCAGGATGGCGATTTCAGTCGGGTTGGCGGGCGAAAAGGTCACGTGGCCCCCTTCGCTGCGCAGCGCAGTCCAGCTCTCGCCGCAGGGAATCAGACCCGACACGCCCAGTCCGGTGCCGGCGCCCAGCAAACCGAGCGGCGTGCCCGGTTGGGCGGCGCCGCCGCCGACCTGCTGCTTCTGGTGCTCGGCCAGCTGCGGCAGGGCATACGCCAGCGCGCTGAAATCGTTGACCACCACCAAGGTGTCGAAGCCGCACGCCTGCTGCAGTGCGGCGATCGAAAACTCCCAGTGATGATTGGTCATGCGCACCAGATCGCCCACCACCGGGTTGGCGATGGCAATTGCCGCATGGCGGATCGGCAGCTTGACGTGCGGGGCCACCGTCGGCAGCGCCAGATAGGCTGTCAGCGCCAGCGCCAGCGAGGCGAAATTCGCGCAGGGCAATACCTCGATGGCGTCGACGCGGCCGGCCGCCGTCTCCAGCGCGAAGCGGGCATTGGTGCCGCCGATATCGGCGAGCAGGCGTGGGCTGTCGAAAGGTGTCATGGTCGGATTCGATAAGTGAGCCGCCAGCTTAAGGAATTCTTGTGGACGATGCAAGTGATCTTTGTAGTTTAGGTACAGCACTGCACTATCACAACGATAAAAACACGCCAGAATACGTAGTCCAGCTACGCAGCGCTTGCCTGGTGGCTGTTCCAGGCATCCAGCCCGCCATGCAGGGCACGCGCGCGGTGAAAGCCCCTGGCGACGAACTGACGCGCCACCTGGGCGGCGCTGATGTCGTCGGGACAACTGCAATAGACAACGATGTGGCGGTCGCGATGGATCGAGGCCATCAGCCGGCCCGGCTCGCCATCCGAATACGCCAGCGCGCCGGGGATGGCGTCCTCCAGTTGCCGGGCCGTGAGGCTGCGCGCATCGATGATCAGCGGCGGCTCGGCGCTGATCATCATGGCCGCCAGTTCCTCCATGCGAACGCGCTCGACCGGCAGGCTTTGATGAAAGCGGCGCCGCTCCACATATTTGTAGAGGAGGAAGGCGCCCAGCAGCAGCAGCAAGCCGGTCAGCGCGACGCCGCCCATGTCTTCCAGGGTGATCAGCAGATCTTCGATGCCATCCTTGAACAGCATGCCGATGGCGATGCCGGACGCGCTCCACAACACGCTGCCGCTGATGCTATAGGCAAAAAACAGCGGCATCGGGGTGCCCATGGCGCCCGACAGCGGCGCCGCCACCGTGTTAAATCCGGGGACGAATTTGGCCACCACCAGCGACTTGGCGCCCCAGCGGCGGAATTTGTCTTCGGTCTGGCTGACGCAGTAGTCGGGCGACAGGGAAATTTTGCACAGCACGCGCAGCACGCGCTTGCCGTAGACGCGGCCGGCCTTGAACCACAAGGAATCGCTGACCAGGCAAGCGCCGACGCTGGCGGCGATCGCCGCGGCCCAGTTGATTTCGCCACCGGCCGCCAGCGCGCCGGCCACGATCAGCATCGGCATGGCGGGGATCGGCAAACCGATCTGTTCGAGCAGCACGGTGCCGAACACGATCAATACGCCGTAGGTTTGCAGCAGGTGGACGAGGTAGGACATGACAGAATGGTAGCGGAAATCGCCCTGCCCTGTTCAGCGCCCCCTCGGAATGGCGCCCAACAAGGATTTTGTATAGGGGTGCTGCGGATTGCGGTACAAGGCGTCCGCATCGGCCAGTTCCACCACCTGACCGTGCTGCATCACCATCACCTGGTCGGCAATATATTTGACCACTGCCAGATCGTGCGAAATAAAAATGTAGCTGAGGCCAAATTCATCTTGCAAATCCTGCAGCAGATTGAGCACTTGGGCCTGCACCGAAACGTCGAGCGCCGACACCGACTCGTCGCACACCAGAATTTCCGGCTTCATGGTCAGGCAACGGGCAATGGCGATGCGCTGGCGCTGGCCGCCGGAAAACTCGTGCGGGTAACGCTGCAGCGCCGCGGCCGGCAGGCTGACCCGCCGCAACAGCGCTTCGGCCATCGCCAGCCGCTCGCTGTCGTTGGCGCCGATGTGGTGGATGCGCATCGGCTCGAGCAGGATCTGGCCGACGGTAAAGCGCGGATTCAAGGATGCATACGGATTCTGGAAAATGATCTGGATGCGCCGCTTATAGGGCAGGTACTCGGCCTTCGACATGGCAAACAGGTCGCGCCCTTCGAACAGGGCGCTGCCGCTGCTCGCTTGATGCAGACGCAGCAGGGTCAGGCCGACGGTGGTCTTGCCGGAACCGGACTCGCCCACCACGCCCAGCGTTTTGCCCTTGGCCAAAGTGAACGAGACGTCGCGCACGGCCTTGAATTCGCGCTTGCCGAACAAGCCCTGGCGGGTATAAAAACTTTTGCACAAGCCATCGACCACCAGCACCGGCACATCGGCGGCGCTGCTGCCGCGCTGGCGCTGCGCCGCCGGCGCGATCGGCGCAAAAGCGTCGCCGGCGAGGTAGTCGTCGATCACCGGCAGCCGCAGCGGACGCTGGTCCAGATCAGGCCGGCAATGCAGCAGCGCGCGGGTGTAGGCGTCGGCCGGCGCCCTGAAAATCTGTTCGACCGCGCCGGCCTCACGCACGGTGCCGTGGCGCATGACGATCACCTGGTCGGCAATTTCTCCCACCAGGGCCAGATCGTGGGTAATGAACAGCACCGCCATGTTGCGGCGTTTTTGCAGCGCCGCCAGCAGCTCGACGATCTGTTTCTGAATCGTCACGTCCAGCGCCGTGGTCGGCTCGTCGGCGATCAACAGCTTCGGCTCGCAGGCGATCGCCATGGCGATCATCACCCGCTGCTGCTGGCCGCCCGACATCTGGCTGGGATAGGCGTCGATTTTACGCGCCGGATCGGGAATGCCCACTTCGCCCAGCAGTTCGATGGTGCGTGCGCGCGCCTGTGTTTTAGTCATGCCAAGGTGCAGCCGCAACACCTCGCCGATCTGGAAACCGACCGTGAACACCGGATTCAAGGATGACATCGGCTCCTGGAAGATCATGGCGATCTCCTTGCCGCACAGGCGGCGGCGCTCGGCCAGCGGCAGGCCGAGCAGTTCGCGGCCGTCGAACACGATCGACGACGCCGCATCGATGCTGCTGGCGGCCGCATCGAGCAGACCCATTACGGCGAGCGAGCTGACCGACTTGCCGCTGCCCGATTCGCCCACCAGCGCCACCGTGGCGTTGCGCGGCACATCGAAGGAGATGCCTTTGACGGCTTCGAAGGTCGAGTGCTTGTCGACCCGGAAGCGTACGCGCAGATCGCGGATTTGCAACAGACTGGTGGAATCGGCTGTCATTGGATCACTTGAGCTTGGGATCGAGGGCGTCGCGCAAGGCGTCGGTCAGCAGGGAAAACGCCGTCACCAGCACCGCCATGGCAAGTGCGGCAGCGGTCAGTTGCCACCACATGCCGAGAATCAGCTCGGTCTGCGCTTCGTTGAGCATGCTGCCCCACGACACGGTGCCGACCGGCACGCCGAAGCCGAGAAAGGACAAAATGACTTCGGCCTTGATGAAGCCGACCACCAGGATCGACAGCTGCACCAGGGCCACGTGGCTGACGTTGGGAAAAATATGCGAAAACATTTTTCGCCAACTGGAGGCGCCGATGGCGTCGGCCGCCATCACATACTCTCTTGCCTTGTGCTTCATGTATTCGGCGCGCATCAACCGGAACGGCCCGGTCCAGCCGGTCAGGCCGAGGATCAGCACGATGGTGCCGACGCCCTTGTGCTGCAATACCGCCGCCACCGTCAGGATCATCAGGATCGATGGAATGGCTGTAAAGATGCTGTAAAACCAGTTGAACAGGTCGTCGACCACCCCGCCATAGAAGCCGGCAAAGGCGCCGAACAAGGTACCCAGGCCGACCGCCAGCAAGGCGGCGGCCAGGCCGACCACGATCGACGTTTCGCCACCCTTGATGGTTTTGAGGATGATGTCGTGGCCCCACTTGTCGGCGCCGAACGGTAGCGTGGCCCGCCGCTGCGCCGGCTCGACAGCGCCCTGCCCGCCTTGCCGGCGGATCGCCTTGATGTCGTCCAGCAGCGGGTCGAACGGATTGTCCGCCACCGGCGCCTGCGCCGCCAGCGCCTGCTGATCGCCGGCGGCGGCAGCGCCGGTAAAGGTGGGCGGCGCGTAGTTGACGCCGACTTCTTGCTCCCAGCCGGCGGCGACCAGGCCGCTGGCCGACAGCAGCAGCATCAGCAGGAAGGCGGCGACCACCGCCAGCGAACCCATCGCCACGCGGTCGGCGCGCAGGCGGCGCCAGGCCAGGGTCCACAGGCCGGCGGAGCCGGCGGCGTTGACGGAGTGGGCAATGGCGTTCATCAATTGAGCTGCACCCGTGGATCGACCGCCTGGTACAGCAGGTCGGTGAGCAGATTGAAAAGCATGGTGGCGGCGGCCACGTACACGGTGATCGCCTTGATGACCGGAAAATCGCTGCGCTCGACGGCCAGGATGACCTCGCGGCCGATGCCGGGAATGCCGAAAAAACGTTCGAGCAAAAACGCGCCGATCAACAAGGCCGGCAAATTGGCCATCACATGGGTGATGATGGGAATGGCGGCATTGCGCAACACGTGCACCCACAGGATGCG
>JAQGNM010000439.1 GCA_028291845.1 Massilia sp.
AAACCGCTCATCTTTGCCGCGGCAATGGTGGCCGGGATGGTGATATTCATCCTGCTCGAGCGCGTCTCGCTGAGGCGAAGGCAAGCGGCGTGATGGGCGCATCGGAGACAAGAGCTTCGAGCAGGCCGAAGCTTTGCGGGCCGTTTTAAGACTTTCTTCCAACCCTGAAATGCATTTACGCCAAGCCCGCGAAACACAAGTCGAGTTACCTCAACAGTGCGATAAGCTATACGCCAATAAACCTGAACTACCTCAAAAATCCACGCTCTCCCGCTGCCAGAAGCACAAGAAGCGAAATGCAAACATTTTCTTAAAACATTAGGTGCAAACATAAAAGAACATTAATCAAAGAATGCATTGCAAAGATGGTCACAGTCTGAGACGCTGTCGTTTGATAACGGTCAGTTCGAAGAGCCGGGGCGACAGCCATTCGGACACTTCAAGCGTGCCGACATGGCGCCTCCCGAAGCTGCATTTTCGCAGTTCCATCGGCGGAAAGGCGGCACTTTCCAGCTCCCCCGCTATGTCCACCTGGAGGAAATATGCCAGTAGTTCTCTCGTACCCTGGCGTGTACGTGGAAGAAATTCCCAGCGGCCAGTTCACGATCACCGGTGTCGCCACATCGATCACTGCATTTATCGGGCGCGCTCTGCGTGGACCTGTCGACGGACCGGTAACGCTGTTCAATTTTGGGGACTACGAGCGCATGTTCGGCGGCCTGAGTTACGATTTTCCGCTCAGTTACGCCGTCCAGGATTTTTTCATGAACGGCGGCGGGCAAGCCGTCGTGGCGCGCCTGTTCGAACCCGCCAGTGTGGGCAGGAAGGACTGGGACGCCGACGCCGCAACGGCCCTCGCCAAACTGAAAAATGCAGTCAAATCGACTGGCGGCACGTTTGACGCGGCAACGCAGACAAAGGCAGGCGAAGCCGCCCTCACTGCCCAGGCCGATGCGACAAAAAAGATACTGGAATCCTTCCAGGCTAATGTTAAAGGCGTAAGGACAGAGGCCGCGTTCACCTCCGCTGTCGACGCCATCGCGGCGCCACCTTTCCCAACCGGCATCGCAACGATGGCGCTCGACACAAATGGCGGCGGTGCGCTCGCCACGCCCGCTGTTGTGGTGACCCGCGCGGTCCTTGCAGCTGCCTTCGATGGCACCGGAAACGCATTCAATCCGGCTGCCACTGTCCACTCACTGCAAGCGGCCGCCACACAAGCGGCGTTGGCCTTCGAGGAAAATCCCGCGCTGAAGGTGGCGCGCAGCGCGCAGAAGGCAGTGAAAGGCGATAGCGTGGCCGACGCGGTCGGCGCCTCGCTCATGGCCGTCGGGCCAGCCATGGCCCATGGCACTGGAGGCAAGGCGCCTGCCGGCATGCACGACCTGGCGCAACTCCTGCAGATTATCGCAAGCACCGTGACGCCAGTGCTTGCGCCAGCAACCGCGCCGACGCCCCATCCGGCAGACTTCGCTACATCGCTCAAGACCGCCATCGACGGCACCAAGCTGCACGCGTCCGCCGACGCCAGCGCGGCCGCCGTGAACGCTGCCGAAGTTGGCGGCGCTACTGTGATCAGCGTGATCCTGGCCACGCTCGATGCCGTTTCGGCCGCCGTCTTCTCCTTGCCGGAGGAGCAGATCCTGAAACTGGTGGCGGCCGATCCCGGTGTCTGGGGTAACAATCTGAAGGCGACGATCGATACCGAGTCCATCGGCGACCAGTCCGTCATGCTGTTTGCCAAGTCAGGCCTGGGCAAAGAAGATCTTTTCAACCTGACCGTGTTTTACACGCGCCCCAACGGCACCGTCGACATCGAACGCTTCACCAACGTGACGATCAAGGGCGCTGCCGGCGAACTGAAACCGCTACCCAACCGGATCGACTTGATGCTGGCTGACCGGTCCCGCTACGTTCGCGTGGCAGCCGCCGCCAGCGGCCCGATACTACCGACTGTCGCGCCGTCTTACGCGACCGGCGCCGCTGCGGGCGGTGCCGACGGCGGGCACTTGCGGACAGAAACGTATGTCGGCGACGAAAGTGCCGAGACCGGTCTTTATATGCTCAAAAAAGTCGACCTGTTCAACCTGCTTTGTATTCCACCCGACCAACGCGGCAGCGGCAGCGGCACCGATACCGACTCCGAGGTCTACCAGGAGGCGCTGGCTTACTGCGTCGCGCGGCGCGCCGTCCTGATCGTCGATCCGCCCGTCGCTTGGGCAGACAGCTACAAACAAGGCCTGCTCGACCAGATGAAACCGGAGTCCCTGCATTTGGTTGGCACTCAGACCCGCAATGCCGCCGTCTATTTCCCGCGCGTCGTTAAAGAAGACCTGGTGATGGATGGCCGGTTGTCGGTGTTTCCAGCGAGCGGCGCCATCGCCGGGGTCATCGCCGCCACCGACGTGCAGCGCGGCGTCTGGCAGGCGCCGGCCGGCCAGAACGCCGGCCTGAACAATATCTACGCTCTGGAACTGGCGCTGACCGATGACGAACAGGGCGAATTAAATTCCCTGGGCATCAACTGCCTGCGTCATTTGCCGCACCTTGGCCCGGTCGTCTGGGGCGCGCGCACGCTGCGCGGGGCGGAGCAGCTGTCCGACGATTTCAAATACCTGTCGGTGCGGCGCCTTGCGCTGTTCCTCGAGGAGAGCCTGTACCGCGGCACGCGCTGGGCCGTGTTCGAACCCAACAACGAGGCGTTGTGGTCTTCGCTGCGGCTGGCGATCAATGCCTTCATGGGCGACCTCGCCAAGCAAGGAGCGTTCTATGGCTTCGAGATCAAATGCGACCAGGACACCAATACGCAGACGAACATCGACAAGGGCATCGTGACCGTCCTGGTGCAGTACGCACCGGTCAAGCCCGCCGAATTCGTCGTGCTCCAGTTTCAACAGCAAGCCGGCTTGAGCCCAGGCTAACGAGGACCCGCGATGCCAACTCGAGAATTGACAGTCAACACCACACGCTTCGATCCGTACAAGAACTTCAAATTCCGCATCAAGTGGGACAAGGTTTACGTTGCCGGGTTCAGCAAAGTGAGCGGCATGTCGCGCACCACGCAGGTCATCAAGCAACGGCCCGGGGGCGACCCCAGCACCGCGCGCATGTCCCCAGGCCAGACCGAGTACGAGCCGATCACGCTCGAACGGGGCGTCACGCATGACCCGAACTTCGAGATCTGGGCTAACGAGGTTTGGGACCACAGCAATGCCGCCAATGGGGACGACGCGTCGAACCAGATCGTCTCCCTTAAGGATTTTCGCAAAGACATCATCATCGAGCTGTACAACGGGGCCGGTCAGAAAGTGCTGGCCTACAAGGTGTATCGCTGCTGGGTCATGGAATACATCGCCATTCCCGAGCTTGACGCGAACAGCAATGCGATCGCGATCCAGAGCATCAAGCTGGCCATCGAAGGGTGGGAGCGCGACCCCAGCGTTGCCGAGCCGACCGAGGAATTGTTCTCGCTGCCGCAGGGGGCTGAATAAGGCAGCTGAGACCATGCACACGCCGTCGGCGCACGCCTGGCCCACTTGGGCACAAACATAAACTCGGTTCCGTCTTTAATCGGGGCCAGGAGTAGTGCATGATCCATCACAATCAACCGTCAGTCGTCCGACTGTGTCAGATAAAGTTGCCAGAATTTTGGCATAAACAACTCCATCGATATTGGGCCTTTCGACTAAGACCGTGACTGCTATTTGCGACAAGGATATGGCCGTCATGTGCAATGGGTCTGTAAAGCCTGAATTGCTTCGCCCTACAAGCATAATCGGCTCCTTGGCTTCGCTGGCCCCAAGAAGCGCGTCGCTTGGCCTATGCCCGCTATGTACGTGCTGTGAAGCCCTTTTGTACCGTGGCCTCCAATGATGCATTTTTACTGCCTTTTCGAGGTCTGCGAAAGTCGTGTTCTCTCTTGAAAAGACTGGGACTGCCCAGTCCCAATCGCCTTTGATTTCCCCGCAGATAGTCGAACCCACGATTTCACATCTGGCGTCCATATCTGCCAATTCCTCGACAGTAAAAGGCTCAAGGCTTGCGCGCTCAGCATATAAATTGTACTGTTTCGCCGCACGCCTTGCCTGGCAATCAAAACAAGCTAAATATCGGAGTGCAATCGATTGATCGTTCTCACGTATGAACATTGCCGTTACAGTCAACTCGTGCAGCGAAAGCCAGCGGCTTCCGCGCGCCGGGACGGCATCCTAGTGCAGGCTCGGCGGCCGCGCTGTTGCCGTATGACGCCGCTCGGCGCCGGCCGGCAGCGGCGGCTGCGGCTCCTGCTCCCAGGCCGCCAGTGCCGGCCGCTGCGCGACCGGCGCCTCCTTCTGCCACACTTCGAGCAGCCGCGTTTCGCCCAGCCGCCAGCCGTCTCCCTGGGTCAGCAGCTCGGTGCGGCCCCTGATGCCCACGACCCGGCCGTCAATGACCGCATCGCTCACGTGCCAGATCAGGGTGCCCTGGGGGACGCCGTCCTGATGCGGGCCCGGCGCACGGTCGAGCGTGAGCACGTCCGGAGACAGCATTCCGCCGAAGATTTTCCCGGAACGCCAGTTCGCCGCCCGCGCCCGCCCCCTGCCAGGCCGCGCGCCCATCTGCTCCAGCGCGCGCGCCAGGTCGCTGCATAGCCGGTCCCGGTCGGCGCGCAATGCCAGGAAATTCGTGGCCTGCACGCGCCCATGCTCGACCAGCGCGTTTTTCAGCACCAGGTCGCGGTCGAATTTCGAAAAGATACCGAGTTCGCGGCCCGCGGCGGCGCTGACCGCTTGCGCATCCATGACGATGCGCGCCACTTCGACCGGCTTGTCCTGCGGGCGCCCAGCTTGGTACGGGTCGTCCAGCCGGCGGTTGACCGCTTCGATGAAGGCGATTTCCTGGTTCAGCGACCGGTTGCCCGACAGCGTGTCGCGCCGCTGCCAGAGCTCGCTCCCATAGCGATAGGTATCGTTCACGTCCGCGATGCGCTTGCTGAAATCGGATTTGTCCTGGTTGATCTGCAGGATCCACAGTCCGTTGGGCTTCTTGGCGGGATCGCCGATATGGGAGATGAAGTTCTTGATCGGTGGATTCTGCGAGAACAGTCCGTCCCAGCAGGCGGTGGCACGCACTTCCTGGGTGTCCGGGTCGATGCCGGCGATCTCCTG
>JAQGNM010000478.1 GCA_028291845.1 Massilia sp.
AGTTCGGGATACGTCCCCGCTTCAATCGCATCGAATTTCATGGCGTTTCCAATGTTGACAGGCAGTGTCTTCGATACTAGTGAGGGCGCCTTCAGCCGGCAAGGGGGCAAGCGCGTGCAATCTTCGCACAGCGCCCAAACTGTGCGCTGTGCGCCCAAATCGTCCGCTCACTGTATAAGGCGCTCATCGCGGACCATTTTGACGAAATTCCTTCGGCGTCATGCCATGCAGTTTTTTGAACAGGCGGGAAAAATACGCAGGATCCTGGAAACCCAGTTCGTAGGCGATGCTGGCGATGCTGGACGGCAGATAGCTGAGTTTGCGGCACGCTTCCAGCATCAGTCTTTGCTGGGTCAGCTCGAATGCGGTTTTTCCAGCCAGCTTGAGGCAAAGGCGATTCAGGCTGGCCGGAGCGATCCGCAACAAATTCGCATAGTGTCCTACCGGCCACTGTTCCTTGTAGTGACGCTCGACCTCCGCCCTGAAGCGGCTGAACATTTCGAATTCGCCCTTCCCGGTGCGCTCGGCGAGGCTGCGTTCGGCCTGTACGCGTACCAGCAGCAACAGCACGCTGCGCGTGAGCCAGTCGAGCATCAGCGGCTGGCCGTGGCGCGGCCAGCGTACTTCCGAATGCAGATTCTCCAACAAAGTTTTCAGGCGGTCCTGCGATTCGATATCGTCCTGCAGCGGCAGTGCCAGGGACTGCACGAACAGGGACGAAAACAGGTCGACTTCATCGCCGGCGTTGCCGAACAGCAGGTTCTGCTCGATGGTCAGGACGTATCCGTAAGCCTCGTGCGAGAAGTCGAAACCATGCCGCAAGGACGGGTGGATGGTCAGGGCGACCGGGCTCGAATAGTGACAGTCGGCGCCGTCGACATGCGCCAGTACGTCACCGCGCAGTAAAAAAAGTACCTGAAACAGTCCGGCGTGCGTGTGCGTGCCGATGTGCCAGTCATATTGGCGGCTGCGGGTTTCAATCAGTTCGATATGCACCGATTCAGCGCCTGCCAGAGGGGCGATTTCGCCGTACAGCGCAAACTGGGGGATGTCGACGGGCTTCTGTCCGGCTTGCATGAGGTAGGCGTAAAGTTCAGACGATGAAAAATAATACAAGTTATTTTCCATTTCATCCATTCTTATTCAGTTGTCGCCGTAATACGATTTGCGCAAATAACTATTTGGAGAACCCCCTATGCGCACCCAGGTCGCAATCATCGGCGCCGGACCGGCCGGCCTGCTTCTTTCGCACCTTTTGCATCTGAACGGCATCGAGTCCGTCGTGCTCGAATCGCGTACCAGGGCCGATATCGAAGCGACGATACGGGCCGGCGTGCTCGAGCAAGGCACCATGGACATCCTCAATGAAGCAGGGGTTGGTGAGCGCATGCGGCGGGAAGGTGCTGTCCATCACGGTATCGAACTTGCCTTCGGCGGGCAACGCCACCGCATCGATCTCACCGGGCTGACCGGCAAGGCGATCACGGTGTATCCGCAGCATGAGGTGATTATCGATCTCGTTGCGGCCCGCCAGGCGGCCGGTGGTCAGCTGTTGTTCGGTGTGCGAAAGGTAGCTGTCGCCGGTATCGACACCGATCGACCGGTGGTCAGCTTTGAGCATCATGACGTCGAGCAGAAGGTCGAGGCTGATTTTGTGATTGGCTGCGACGGCTTCCATGGCATTTCCCGGCCCTTGATTCCTGCGGCCGAGAGGCAAGTGCATGAGCGCATCTATCCGTTTGGCTGGTTCGGCGTGCTGGTCGAAGCGCCGCCATCGTCCGATGAGCTCATTTATGCGCAACATCAGCGTGGTTTCGTCCTGATCAGCACCCGTTCGCCCACCGTGCAGCGCCTGTATTTTCAGTGCGACCCGCACGACCGGGTAGAGAACTGGTCGGACGACCGGATATGGGCGGAGTTTCACACGCGGATGGAAAATGGTGACGGTTGGAAGGTAAAGGAAGGCAGGATCTTCCAGAAAAACATCATCGGCATGCGCAGCTTCGTTTCCACGCCCATGCAGTCGGGCCGCTTGTTTCTGGCAGGCGATTCCGCCCACATTGTTCCTCCCACCGGCGCCAAGGGCATGAATCTGGCAATTGCCGACGTCAAGTTACTTTCCCGCGCGCTGGAAACGTTTTACAAGAAGAACGATACGGTTTTGCTGCAGAGCTACACGAGCGATGCGCTGAAACGCGTCTGGCGCGCTGAATTCTTTTCGTGGTGGATGACCAGGTTGCTGCATACCTTCGACGGCGCCTCTTCGTTCGATCAGATGATCCAGCGGGCCGAACTCGATAACATCGTCAGCTCGCGCGCGCTCAGTACGGCGCTGGCGGAAAACTACGTCGGCGCTTTCTGAGGCACTGCAGGATGCAACGCGGCATGTGCGACAATCATGACCTCCTGCGAGCGCAGATTATTTGCTCGGCCAGAATTTTTTCCGACAGACGCCCACCCATGCGTATTTTTCCTTGACCAGCCCTGATACATCCGAGCGCGCCGACGACCTGACCGGCGCCGACGCAACCGCCTCGCGCGATCTGGTCGACGGCCTGATAAAAGGATTGCAAGTCATCGAGGCCTTCGACCAGGAGCGCTCGCGCCTGACCATTAGCGAGGTTGCCCAGCGCGCGAATTTGACCCGGGCGGCGGCGCGCCGATACCTGCTCACCCTGGTTCATCTGGGCTACGCCCGCCAGCAGGACAAGGTCTTTTCACTGACGCCGAAGGTACTTCGACTTGGCCAGTCCTACCTGCACTCGGCGCGCTTGCCGCGCGTCGTGCAGCCCCTGCTGTATCGGCTGGCCTATGCCTTGGGCGAGGCAGCTTCCGTCGGCATCCTCGAGGATGATGATCTGGTGTGCGTGGCGGCGGTCGGCGCGGGCCGCGTCATTTCCGCCACCCTGCAGCCGGGAACACGGGTCCCGGCGTTTTGCACCGCGAATGGCCGGGTATTGCTTGCAAGCTTGCCGGACGCCGTATTGCACGAAACCATAGCCCGGCTGCACATCGAGGCACTGACGGAACACACCATCGTCAACAAGGATCGCCTGCTTCTCGAAATCGTACGGGCGCGTGCGCAGGGATATGCGCTGGTGAACCAGGAGCTGGAACTGGGACTGCGCGCCATTGCTGTTCCCTTACGAAATTTTCGCGGGGAGGTAGTGGCTGCCTTGAACGTCAGCGTTCATGAATCACGCATGGCAGCCGAGCATATCGCCGAGCACTGCCTGCCTGCACTGCTCAAGGTGCAGGCGGAGTTGATGTCGCTGTTGTAATTCGAATGAGCTTTTTTATGGCGGCAGCGCCGGTGCCGCTGGCGCGCTGCCAGCAGCGGCGGCTCAAAAAGCGCTCCTGATCACCCCGCCGTCGACACGCAGCGCGGCCCCGGTCGTGGCCGAGGCCAGTCCGCTCGCCACGTAGGCCACCATCGACGCCACCTCGTCGGTCGTGGCGAAGCGCTTGATGAGGGAGGTCGGGCGCATGTGGTCGAAAAACTCGGCCTCCATCTGCGCGAAGGTCTTGCCGCCCGATTTTGCCAGCTCCCCGACGAAGTCGCCCACCCCGCGCGACTTCGTCGGTCCCGGCAGCACGCTGTTGACGGTGATGCCGGTGCCGGCAAGCGATTCGGCCAGGCCGCGCGACACGGCCAGTTGCGCCGTCTTGGTCATGCCGTTGTGAATCATCTCGGTGGGAATCTGTACCGCGCTTTCGCTGGAGATAAAAATGATTCTGCCCCAGTTGGCCAGCTTCATCGCCGGCAGCACCAGGCGGGACAGGCGCACCCCGCTTAGCACATTGACGTCGAAGAAGCGCTGCCAGTCCTCGTCAGGGATGTCTTCGAAGGCCTTCGGCTCGAAGATGCCGAGGTTGTTGACGAGGATAGCGATGCCCGGATGGCGGCGCACGACTTCCTGCGCCGCCTCGGCCTGGCTCAGGTCACCGATAAAACCGTGCACTTCCCCTTTTGCATCGGCGCCAATGCGCCCGACCGCCTCGTCCACGCCGGCCTGGCTGCGGCCGTTGACGATGACGCTGGCCCCTTCCCGGGCGAGCCGGTGCGCAATCGCGTAACCGATGCCGGCCGTGCTGCCGCTCACCAGGGCGAGTTTGCCATTCATTTGCAGATCCATCTCAGTTCTCCTTCTTAGTTTTCCTTGTTTGGCTTATGCGCATCATCGACCCGAACCGCGCAGCGCACCAGTCAATCATAGTGAACCCGCGGAAAAACCGTGCGCCCGCTTCATACCGACGCACGGCCGTTCGTTTAGGAGCTGGCTACGATTCGCTCCACGATATCGCCAAACAAAGGCCGCGCAGCCACCGTGGATTGCACGCATTGCTCGTGCAGTTCGCGCAAATGCGCCAGGCGGTCGCCGGCGTCGCAGCGCTCGATCAACTCCCCCAGCAACACGCCGAAGGCCCGCACTTCCAGCCTTTGCAAGGCGTCGGCCGGCGCGCCGTCCACCGCATGCATCGACGCCGCCCCGAAGTCACCCAGCAAGGCCGTGCCATCGTCCATCGCCAGGATATTGTGCCCGTATAAATCGCCATGCATGATGCCGCGCTGGTGCAAGTGCCGCGCCGCCGCCGCGATCCCCTCGGCCAGACGCAGCACAAACTCGAGCGAAAAGCGCCGCCCGTCCGCATAGATATCGCGCGTGCAGCTGTCCAAACTAGGCGGCCCGGCCAGGTTGCCGAAGGCCGGATCGATCAAGGCCATGGCGCAGCCGCGAACCTTGTCGGGATGACCGGTCACTTCGCCCAGCACCGGGATCAGGTTGGCGTGGGCGCCGGCGCTGACGCAGGCGGCCAGTTCACAGTCCGGCAAACCGTCGCTGGTGATGGCGCCCTTGAACAGTTTTACCGCGACCGCACCGGCTTCACATAGCGTGGCCCGGTAGATCACCCCGGAAGCGCCTTCGCCCAGTTTGTGTTCGATCGCCAGCCGGTCCCAGGCGATGCCTGCCGCGTTTTCAGCGGGTGTAGCGGCCGCCTCGTCGGCGGCACTGAACGGATTGCCCGCATACGCCAGCCAGGCCAGCCGCGGCATGTCGAGCAGCCACGGCGGCAGGGCACTCAGGCGGTTGGCGGCGATGCGCAACAGTTCCAGCTTGGTGCAGGCGGCCAGCGAGGTCGGCAATTCCGTCAGCGCATTACCGGCCAACATCAATTTTTGCAG
>JAQGNM010000481.1 GCA_028291845.1 Massilia sp.
GTAGGTTCTAATTACATTCGCTGGTTACATCGTCTTGATGCGATCGACCATCTCGGCGCCGAAGGCGATGTACGCCTGCGCACCTTTCGAGGACGGGTCGAACACCACGCCGGGCACGCCGTACGACGGCGCTTCGGCCAGGCGCACATTACGCGGGATGATGGTTTTAAAAACCTTGTCGCCGAAATGCTGCTCGAGCTGGGCCGATACCTGCTGCGACAAGGTCATGCGCGGATCGAACATCACCCGCAGCAGGCCGATGATTTTTAAGTCGTGGTTCAGGTTGGCGTGCACTTTTTTGATCGTGTTGACGAGATCGGACAAACCTTCCAGCGCGTAGTATTCGCACTGCATGGGGATGATGACGCCGTGCGCCGCGCACAGGCCGTTCAGGGTCAGCATCGACAGCGCCGGCGGGCAGTCGATCAAAATAAAATCGTAGTCGGCGTCGACCGCGGCGAGGGCCTCCTTTAAGCGCCGTTCACGCGCGTCCAGTTCCACCATCTCCACTTCGGCGCCGGCCAGCTCGCGGTTCGACGGCAGCACGTCGAAGCGCCCCGCTTCCGAACGCTGGCGGGCGGCGGCGACATCCGCTTCGCCCAGCAGCACTTCATAGGTGGACGCTGTCAAGCCCGCCTTGTTGATGCCGGCCCCCATGGTGGCGTTGCCCTGCGGGTCGAGGTCGACCAGCAGCACCCGTTGATCGAGCTTGGCCAGGCCCGCCGACAGATTCACGCTGGTGGTGGTTTTACCCACCCCGCCCTTCTGATTTGCTACGCAAAATATTTTGGCCATGTATGTTGTTGATGTCGACGCAGGAAGTGAAAGCAAGACGAATCGAATCAATTCGCTTTACCGTTTATGTCGTATAAACTATTAATCCAGTACAAATGATATATTTTAGGTATCACGTATAAACGATATAAATGGTTTATGCGGTTTATTTTATATACCTTGTTTGGCGATAAAGACCAGGTGGCGTTCGGCGTCCAGTCCGGGCACTTGCAATGGCTGTAATCGCGTCACTTTCCACGGCGCCGGAAGCCGCTCCTGCTCCTCCGGCGGCGCCACCCCTTTCAAGGCGATGAATTGACCGTCCTCCGCCAGCAATTGGCCGGACCAGTTGACGAAATCGGACAGGTCGGCAAACGCGCGCGAGGTGATGACGTCGAATTTGGCCGGCACCTGCACGTCCTGCACCTTACTGGTGTACACGGTGACGTTGGAAAGACCGAGTTCGGCTTTGACTTGCTTGAGAAATGCGGTTTTTTTGTGGACCGTGTCGATCAAGGACACCGCCATGTCCGGCCGAGCAATCGCCAGCACGATGCCTGGCAGGCCACCGCCGGCGCCGACGTCGAGCACATTGTGCGCGCCGGCAAAAGCGGGCACGGCGGCGAGCGAGTCGAGCAGGTGAAGGGTCGCCATTTGCATCGGGTCGCGCACCGAGGTCAGGTTATAGACTGCGTTCCATTTCACCAGCAAGGCCAGATAGTCCAGCAACTGCAGGTGCTGTTTTTCATCGAGGTCGAGCGACAGGTTCTTGATGCCATTTGCCAGTACTGCTTGCAACGCGGCCTGATCGAACGAAGGTGTGCGCTGCGTCATTGCGCCAGCTCCTCGTTGAGCGAAATAAAGCCCTTGGCGCCGCGTTTCTTCAAATGTACCAGCAATAGTGAAATCGCGGCAGGGGTGACGCCCGAAATACGCGAGGCCTGTCCCAGCGTTTCCGGCCGCTGCTTGTCGAGTTTCTGGCGCACTTCGATCGACAGGGCGCTGATGTCCAAATAATTAAAACCTTCGGGCAGCTTCAGGTTTTCATAGTGGTCGTGGCGCTCCACTTCCTTGGCCTGGCGGTCGATATAGCCGGCATATTTCAGCTGGATCTCGATCTGTTCGCGTACGGCACTGTCCGCCACGCCGGGGCCGGCCAGCGCCTGCCCTTCATTGCCGGACAAGGTCATGAGCTTGTCGTAGGCCACGCCGGGCCGGCGCAGCAAGTCCGCCAGCGAGTATTCGCGCTCGATGGCCTGGCCGATCACCCGCTCCGATTCGGCCGCGGCCAGCACTCTCGGGTTGACCCAGGTCGAACGCAATCGTTCGAGTTCCTTCGCCACCGCTTCGCGCTTGGTCTCGAACGCTTGCCACTGGGCGTCGCCCACCACCCCGAGTTCGCGGCCGATTTGCGTCAAGCGCATATCGGCGTTGTCCTCCCGCAGACTGAGGCGGAACTCGGCGCGGCTGGTGAACATGCGGTACGGCTCGAGGACGCCCTGGGTGGTCAGGTCGTCGACCAGCACCCCGAGATAGGCTTCCGATCGGCCTGGCACCCAGGCCTCCTTGTCCTGCGTCAGGCGCGCCGCATTGATACCGGCGAGCATGCCCTGCGCCGCCGCTTCTTCGTAGCCGGTGGTGCCATTGATCTGACCGGCGAAAAACAAGCCTTTGATCGCCTTGGTTTCCAAGGACGTTTTCAGGCCGCGCGGGTCAAAATAATCGTATTCGATGGCATAACCAGGCCGCAGGATATGGGCGTTTTCCATGCCCTTCATCGAGCGCACCAGGGCGATCTGCACGTCGAACGGCAATCTGGTCGAGATACCGTTCGGATAAAACTCGTGGGTCGTCAAGCCTTCCGGCTCGAGGAAAATCTGGTGCGAATCCTTGCTGGCGAACCGGTGAATCTTGTCTTCGATCGACGGGCAATAGCGCGGCCCCACCCCTTCGATGACGCCGGTGTACATCGGGCTGCGGTCGAGACCCGCACGGATGATGTCGTGCGTCCTGGCGTTGGTATGCGTCATCCAGCACGGGATTTGCCGCGGATGCATTGCCGCGTTGCCCATCACCGAAAACACCGGGACCGGATCGAGGTCACCAGGCTGCTCGCTCATGACCGTAAAATCGATCGAGCGGCCGTCGATGCGCGGCGGCGTGCCGGTTTTCAAGCGGCCCTGTCCCAGGTTTAACTCTTTTAAACGCGCCGACAGGGAGATGGCGGGCGGATCGCCGGCCCGGCCGGCCGAGTGCGATTGCAAGCCCACGTGGATCTTACCGTCGAGGAAAGTGCCGGCACTCAGCACCACCGCACGCGCGCGGAACTGCAGGCCGATTTGCGTGATGGCGCCGACCACCTGGTCGCCTTCGATGATCAAGTCGTCCACGGCCTGCTGGAACAGCCACAGGTTCGGCTGATTTTCCAGCTTTTCGCGAATCGCCGCCTTGTACAAAATGCGGTCGGCCTGGGCTCGGGTGGCACGCACTGCCGGCCCTTTCGACGAGTTCAAAATACGAAACTGGATCCCCGCCAGGTCGGTGGCAAGGGCCATGGCGCCGCCCATGGCATCGACTTCCTTGACCAAATGGCCCTTGCCGATGCCGCCGATGGACGGGTTGCAAGACATCTGGCCAAGGGTCTCGATGTTGTGAGTGAGCAATAAAGTGGCTTGACCCATGCGGGCCGCTGCCAGTGCCGCTTCGGTGCCGGCATGGCCGCCGCCGACAACGATGACGTCGAATTCAGTTGGAAATAACATATTGGGAGCGTAAAGCGAGGAGGTTGAGCTCCGATTATAGAGGCTTTCAGCTTCCCAAGCTTTTACGACCCCTTTTTAGCGCGTGTTTTACGAGCATTTGCGGCTTTTTTGTTTCACGTGAAACCCTCGGCGTGCAAGGGCGGGGCTGTTCCACGTGAAACATCGAACTCTACAACAAGCGTTTGATGGCATCAAAACTGGTCTTGACGATCAACAGCCCGACGACGACCAGGAACAACTTGCGCACAAATGTGCTGCCGTGGCGTAGCGCCAGGCGGGTGCCCAGCAGCGATCCGGCGATCTGGCAAACCGCCATCATCAAACCGAGTTGCCACAACAAGTGGCCGCTGTAACCAAACCATAAAAGGGCTGACACGTTGCAGGCAACGTTGACCACCTTCGCCCCCGCCGAAGCGCT
>JAQGNM010000499.1 GCA_028291845.1 Massilia sp.
TGGTCATGTGCAAGGAACCGGTGATGCGCGCCCCTTTGAGAGGCTGGCTGGCGGCAAATTCTTCGCGGATCGCCATCAGGCCCGGCATTTCGGTTTCGGCGATCTTGATTTCTTTGTTACCCCACGCGGCCAGGCTGATGTCGGCGATGTGGAAGTCGTTGAGGTTTTTGAGTACGGCGTTCATCACGCCCTCCTTTCAGTTGTTGAGAAAAGGTACGTGAGCGCGGTTACTGATTCCGAGCCTGGCAAATGGAAGACATTTGTCGCAACGCTCCTCGGAACCGTGGAGTTTATCACGGACGACGGCGCCACGCGCCGGCCGCCGCCGTGAAATGGTGTGCAGCGACAACATCTTGACGTTTATACTTTCTAAAATTCACCTTTTAGCATCCATATGACGGACGAGCACATCAATATTGCCTGTGATAACACCGTGGTGCTGGCCGACGGCAGCCTGCTGATCGTCGAGTCGATGTTCAGCACCGTGTGCGATCTCGCCAACGACCACGCCGAAGTGCTGGCGCGCCTGCACCCGGTCAAAAAACGCTTGTTCGACAGCGTGGTGACTGGCGCCGCGCGGGCGGCGACGATGCCGGGCCAGCGCGTCCACATCGAGCTGCACGTGAACAATCTGCGCGGCGGCGGCACCGAAGTGATCGATTACACCAGCCTCGCCGGGCGCCGCTTCGATCACGTTGCCGGCGAAGCGCTGGGCCGCGGCTTCGAACCGGGCGCCGAGCCGGTGATCCGCCAGCTGCGCGACAAAAGCTTCAGGCTGCTGTTTCATGCCATGCCGCCCATCAAGCACGTACTCGGCGCCTCCTTCGATGCCGACCACTTCTGCGAGCAACTGGTCGCGCGTTGCGCCGCCGACATGCACCAGGACGACCACGACGTGTTTTATATCGCGCGCTCGGCCGGCCCGGCGGACATCAAGGAGATTTTTGCGTTCATCCGCGACTATCGCGGCGTGCCGCCGCCGGCGCTGTGATTCAATCGGCCGGCAGCAGCACGGCGTCCATGTCGCGCAGCAGGGGGACTGGCTCCATCGGGGTGCCTGTCCCATGCCTTGCGTTCCACGATAATGCGCTTAAGTGACTCGCACTACCGGCGGCGAGGCGACGCATTGACAGTGTTGACTTGCGCAGGCCAAAAAAATCCCCGCGGCGGCGGGGATCTGGTCAAGCATGCAGCGCGGTTTCAGCTCAGACCGGCCTCGGCGCGCAGCAGCGCGATCTTGTCGGTGCGCTCCCAGGTAAATTCCGGCTCTTCGCGGCCAAAGTGGCCATACGCCGCGCTTTTCTGGTAAATCGGGCGCAGCAAGTCGAGCATTTGCACGATGCCTTTCGGACGCAAATCAAAATGTTCCATCACCAGCTGGGCGATTTTTTCGTCCGGGATCACGCCGGTGCCTTCCGTGTACACGGTGATGTTGATCGGCCGGGCCACGCCGATGGCATACGACACCTGCACCTGGCACTGGCGGGCCAGACCGGCGGCGACGACGTTTTTCGCCACGTAGCGGGCGGCGTAGGCGGCCGAGCGGTCGACCTTGGATGGGTCCTTGCCGGAGAAGGCGCCGCCGCCGTGCGGGGCGGCGCCGCCGTAGGTGTCGACGATGATCTTGCGGCCGGTCAGGCCGCAATCGCCTTGCGGGCCGCCGATGACGAAACGGCCGGTCGGATTGACCAGGTACCTGGTGTTATTGAGCCACTCGCGCGGCAACACCTGCTTGATGATTTCCTCGATCACCGCTTCTTCGATCTGGCTGTGCGAAACGTCCGGGTGATGCTGGGTCGACAGCACCACGGTGTCGACGGCCACCGGGCGCCCGTCGACGTAGCGCAGAGTGACCTGCGACTTCGCATCCGGGCGCAGCCACGGCAGGCGGCCGTCCTTTCGCAGCTGCGATTGCCGCTCGACCAGACGGTGGGCGTAGTGGATGGCCGCCGGCATCAATTCGGCGGTTTCGTCGCAGGCATAACCGAACATCAAGCCCTGGTCGCCGGCGCCCTGGTCGAGGTCGAGGCCTTGACCTTCGTCGACGCCCTGGGCGATGTCGGGCGACTGCTTGTCGTAGCACACAATCACGGCGCAGCCCTTGTAGTCGATGCCGTAGTCGGTATTGTCGTAGCCGATCCGCTTGATGGTCTCGCGCGCCACCTGGATGTAGTCGACGTTGGCGTGGGTGGTGATTTCACCGGCGAGCACCACCAGCCCGGTGTTGCACAGGGTCTCGGCGGCGACGCGCGCGGTCGGGTCCTGCTCGAGGATGGCGTCGAGGATGGCGTCCGAGATCTGGTCGGCCACCTTGTCGGGATGGCCTTCGGACACGGATTCGGAGGTAAAGAGGTATTCGTTGGACATTGCAGACTCCCGTTACTGGTTCAAGATTGTTGTCGCAGTAAGGGTTCTTGCCTGCGACGCTTTAGCGACATTTATATTCCGCTTCGCAAGTTGTCTATTAACTCGGCGGATCCTGCAACGTGGTATTTTACGCTCCTTACGATTTTTTGGCAGGCAACTCGCCATTTCCTTAACCCTGCTCACGTCCATGCTTGTACTTCTATTCCGGTTGCTGTCCACCTTTCCATTGCCATTGCTGCACCTGCTCGGAGCCGGCCTCGGCTGGCTGGTCTACCTTGCCTCGCCGTCCTACCGGCGGCGCCTGCGCGCCAATCTCGACGGCGCCGGCTTCGGCGCCCATCTGGCGCGCGCGGTGGCCGAGTCGGGCAAGGCGATCGTCGAGCTGCCGTTCGTCTGGTGCGCCCGGCCGCAGCGGGTCGCCGCCCTCGCGGTCGAGGAAAACTGGGCGCACGTTCAACAGGCGCTCGACGCCG
>JAQGNM010000201.1 GCA_028291845.1 Massilia sp.
ACGAACATTCCAGCCAGGCCGCCGAACTCTCGGACAAAATCAAATCGGTGCGCTTTGGCATGTTCACCACCGTCGATCAATACGGTCACCTGATCAGCCAGCCGATGACGAACCAGGAAGTCGACGCCGATGGCGCGCTGTGGTTCTTCACCTCGAGCAACACCGACCTGTGGCAAAACATCGCCAGCAACCCCAAGGTGAACGTCAGCTTTGCCGAACCGGAAGACAGCGTCTATGTGTCGATCAGCGGCGTGGCCGAGCGTGTGGTCGATCGCGCCCGCATCGACGCCTTGTGGAACCCGATGGTTGCCGCCTGGTTCCCGAACGGCAAGGACGATCCGCATGTCGTGCTGGTCAAGGTGGTATCGAAAACCGTTCATTACTGGAACAGCACGGAAAACAAGCTGACCCGCATGGTTGAGATGGCCAAGGCCGTCATCACCGGTTCGCGCCCGGATCTCGATCCCGCCGACCACGGCCAGATCAAGCTGTAAGCATGCGCCAGCGCGCGTTGTTGCCGGTGGCCGCCGGGCTGCTGACCTTGCTGGCGTTCGCGGCGGCGCCGTCGGGCGCCGCGCCGCGCAAGGATGCGCGGGTCCAGCCAGCAACCTTGCGTTCGAACAGCGTGCTGATCCTTGACGCCGACGGCAAGCAGGTGCTGTATGAAAAGAACGCCGCGGCGGTCACCCCGATCGCCTCGTTGACCAAGCTGATGACGGCGCTGGTGGTGCTCGAAGCACGCCAGGATCTGCAGGAAAGCATCGCCATTACTGAGGACGATGTCGACCAGCTCAAGCACGCCGCCTCGCGGCTGCGCGTGGGCACCGTGCTCAGCCGCGCGGACATGCTGCACATCGCCCTGATGAGTTCGGAAAACCGCGCCGCCAATGCGCTGGGACGCAATTATCCGGGCGGCCTTGCGGCGTTTGTGGCCGCCATGAACCGGCGCGCCGCCGCGCTCGGCATGCGCGACACCAAATACTTCGAGCCGACCGGCTTGTCGAGCGCCAATGTGTCCAGCGCCCAGGACCTGGCCAAGCTGGTGATCGAGGCGCAACGCCAGCCGGTGATCCGCGCCTATACCACCGACCACGAATACGCGGTGCCGCAAGGCAAGCGTAATACGCTGTATCATAATTCAAACACCCTGGTGGCCAATCCGACCTGGGATATCGCCCTGCAAAAGACCGGCTACATCAGCGAAGCGGGGCGCTGCATGGTGATGATGGCCACCATCGACAAGCGGCCGGTGGTGATGATCTTCCTCGATTCGCAGGGCAAGTTGACACGCTTTGCCGACGCCGACCGGGTGCGCAGCTGGCTGGCCGCCAGAAGCCGCCAGGCCGCCCACTGACTTTTATAAGCTGATCCATGCCCATCGTCCGCAGCCTGCTGGAAACCGACCTCTATAAATTCACCATGTGGCAGGCCTTGCTGCATCGCCATCCGGCCACGCAAACGGAATATGCCTTCCTGTGCCGCAACCATCCGCAGTATCCTCTGGCGCAACTGAAGGACCAAGTCGACGCCGAGCTCGATCACTTGTGCAGCCTGAGCTTCCTCGAAGAGGAGGTGGCCTACCTGCGTGGCTTGCGCTTCATCAAAAGCGATTTTGCCGACTTCCTGACAGTGTTTCGCTTTCAACGAAAATTCATCGAAGTGCGGATCGACGGCGAGCACTTGCGCATCACCGCCAAGGGGCCGGTAGTGCACGTGATGGGTTTCGAGATTTTCGTGCTGTACATCGTCAACGAGCTGTACTTCCGCCGCTTCGACCAGGACGCCGCGCTGGCTGAGGCGCGGCGCCGCCTGGCTGCCAAGCTCGACTTGCTCGATGCCTTCGGGCGCGAACCGGCGCGGCGCAACCCTTTCGAATTTTTCGACTTCGGCGTGCGCCGCCGCTTTTCCGGCGCCTGGCACGAGGAAGTGGTGGCGACCCTGGCAGAAAAGGCGCCGCGCCACTTCAAGGGCACCTCGAATGTCTGGCTGGCCAAAAAATACCAGCTGGTGCCGATCGGTACCATGGCCCACGAATACATGCAGGCCTATCAATCGTTCGAAGTGCGCCTGCGCGACTTTCAATCGGCCGCGCTGGAAGACTGGGTGCAGGAATACCGGGGCGACCTCGGTACCGCCTTGACCGACACGGTCGGCATGGACGCCTTTTTGCGCGACTTCGATCTGTATTTCGCCAAGCTGTTCGACGGCTTGCGTCACGATTCGGGCGACCCCTTCGAGTGGGGCGAAAAAGCGCTGGCCCATTATGCAAAATTGCGCATAGACGCCCAGACCAAGCGCCTGGTGTATTCCGACGGCCTCGATCTGCCCAAGGCCTTCGCCCTGTACCGCCACTTCGCCGACCGCACCCTGCTGGGCTTCGGCATCGGCACCAACCTGACCAACGACACCGGCATCGAGCCGCTCAACCTGGTGATGAAACTGGTGTCGAGCAATGGACAGCCGGTGGCAAAGTTGTCCGATTCGCCGGGCAAGACGATGGCGACCGATGCGACCTTCCTGGCTTACCTGGCGCAAGTGTTCGGCCGGCCCGCGCCGTAACTAGGGACAGGCCCTGCGGGCCTGTCCCTCGCTTTAAACGCCAACTAATTATCGGCCAACTTTCGGCCAGCCGCCAAAGCGGGGGACAGGCTCGCAGCGCCGGTCCCCAGACCGGGTACAATGCCGCCCTGATCTCATACTCAGCAGAAAGCTCATGAACATTGCCGCCACTGTCGCTCTTTCCCTTGCCATGTCGACCGACGCCTTTGCCGCTGCCGTCGGCAAGGGCGCGGCGCTGGAGAAGCCGCATTTGAAGGAAGCGCTGCGCACCGGCCTGATTTTCGGCGTCATCGAGGGCATCACGCCCGTCATCGGCTGGGCGCTCGGCAATGCGGCAGCGCCCTACGTCGCAGCCTGGGACCACTGGATTGCCTTCACACTGCTGCTGGTACTGGGCGCGCGCATGGTGCATGCGGGTTTCCAGGCCGATGAGGAGGAGGAAGAAAAGCCCAGCTCGCACTCGTTTCTTGCGCTTGCCGTCACCGGTTTTGCCACCAGCATCGACGCCATGGCGGTCGGCGCCAGCCTGGCGTTTCTTGGCGCCGACATCGCCGCCACCGCCGCCGCCATCGGCTTTTCCACCTTTGTCATGGTCACCATCGGCGTGATGGTGGGGCGCGGCCTGGGCGCGATCGCCGGCAAGCGTGCCGAGATGGTGGGCGGTATTGTGTTGATCATCATCGGCTCGCTGATTCTTTACGAACACATCGGCCCCCACGCGGCAAGCGTGGTCGCCGCTCTCTGATCCCGCGGCGGCGCTGGCCGCCTTGATCGCCATTGCCATCAGTGCTCCTCGATGCACACGATGCAAGCGGCGCCGCACCGAGCTCGATGGGAGGTCCTCATCGAGGTGCGGACGCCGTCCGCGCCGACCACCGCGGCGGCCCGCAGCTGCCGCGCCGCAAAAATCCAGCCGGACACCAGTCCCACGTTTTCCTCGCCGATTTGCTGCGCCACCAATTTGACGGTGGCCGCCGCGCTTGCGATCCGCTCGAAGCCGTAGAGCAGGGCGACGACAATGAACGGGCCGGCTCGGCGCCGGGCTTGGGCGAGTTCCATACCAGGCTCACACTTAAAATGGCATGCATGCTGCATGCGCTGCGTCAGCGTGGGCCCGGTGCGGCGGAATTAAGCTTGAGAGTCCGCCAAGGTATGCAGGAAGACGCGATAAGATGTTTCAGTATCGCCTAAGTTTGCAGGAGTCTAATCAATTATCAACGCGACAAGATGAGCGTTTCATGATTGACGAAGCCGGAGTTGACATGCGTTTGCCACCAATCGCCCCTCACGCCTTAACCGCCGAACAGCGCGCCCTCTACCAGGATATGCGCGCCGGAATCGCCGGCAATTTCAACGCCTTTCAGTCCGAGCGCGACGACGGGGCCTTGATCGGGCCGTGGAATGCCTGGCTGCATGAGCCGGCCATCGGCAAGGCGATCTGGGATCTGACCATGGCGATGACCGCCAACGCCGTGTTGCCCGATAAGGTGCGCCAAATCGTCATCCTGGTGGTGGGCGCACGCTACGACGCCGCCTATGAAATCTACGCCCACATCGCCGTCGCCGAGCGCGAGGATATGTCGCCCGAGCGCCTGGCCACCCTGACGGCTGACCTCAAGCCGGTCGACTTGGCGCCCGACGAGAGCATCGCCTTCGATGTGGCGTACGCGCTCGTGCGCGGCGGCGTCTTGCCCGAACCGGTGTACCGGCTGGCCCTGGCCACTTTCGGCCAGCATGGCCTGAACGAAATGATATATCTGGTCGGCCTGTACGCCATGGTGTCGACCACCCTCAACGGCTTTAATGTACCGGTGCCCGAACGTGAATGATCGACCCGACCCGCAGCAATACGACCTCCCATTGAAAAAAACCAGGCCGGGCGCGCCGCGCCTGGCGGCGAAAGCCGCGCCCGAGACGGCGCGTCCCTGCGCCACCGAGTTCGGCAGCATCGCCTTGTTGCTGCAGGGCGGCGGCGCCTTGGGCGCCTACCAGGCCGGGGTGTATGAACGCCTGCTCGAGGCCGGCATCGAGCCGACCTGGGTAGCAGGCATCTCCATCGGCGCCATCAATTGCGCGCTGATTGCCGGCAATAAGGTCGAGGACCGGGTGGCAAAGTTGCGCGAATTCTGGGAGCTCGTCAGTCCCACCGACGCTTTCGGCATCGGCGACTTCTGGGCGCAGTTCGCCGTCACCGACGACACCCGCGCATTGATTAACCAATGGGAGGCAGGCCGCGTGTTGACCACCGGGGTACCGGGTTTCTTCGAGCCCCGTGTGCCGCCCCCTTATCTGCCCTGGGTCAGCAGCGGCACGCCCAGCTATTACGACGCCACGCCGCTGCGCGCCACCCTCGAGCGGCTGGTCGATTTCGACCGCATCAATGCCCGCGAAATGCGTTTCTCGGTCGGCGCCGTCAATGTGCGCACGGCCAATTTTGCTTACTTGGACACGGCCGACGACGTGATCTGCCCGGAGCACGTGATGGCCAGCGGCGCCTTGCCGCCGGCGTTCGGCGCGGTCGAGATCGACGGCGAGTATTACTGGGATGGCGGGCTGGTGACCAACACGCCGCTCGACTGGGTGCTGTCGGGACGCTCCAAGCTCGATACCCTGGTGTGGCAGGTCGACTTGTGGAGCGCCGACGGCAGCTTGCCGAAGGACCTCGCCACGGTGGCCCTGCGCATGAAAGAGGTGCAGTTTTCCAGTCGCACCCGGGCCGCGACCGACCATTTCAGGGAGAGCGAAAAATACCGCGCCGCCTTCAATGAACTGCTGGCGAAAATGCCGCCCGAGCTGGCCGGCACGCCGCAAGCGAAAATGCTGGCGGCAGCGTCCGACCAGGCGGTTTATAACATCGTGCAGCTGGTGTACCACTCGCCGACTTACGAGGCGCAATCGAAGGATTTCGAATTTTCGCGCCGCACCATGCTCGACCATTGGCGCGCCGGCTATGACGATGCATCGAAAACTTTGTCGCATCCCGAGGTGTTGCGCTTGCCGCCGCAGTCGAAGAGCCCGGCCGTCTACGATTTCCTCCACCCGCGCCACCGCCCAGCGGTCGCGACGGCCGACAGCACCAGTATTCATTCACCGATCAAGGAACATACATCATGAGCACGCAAAAACTGCAGGACAAGATTGCCGTCATCACGGGCGCCGCCAGCGGCATCGGCAAGGATATCGCCAAAGTGTATTTCGACAACGGCGCCAAGGTCGTGATTGCCGACCTCAACATGGAAGCGGCCAGCGCCGCGGCGCTGCAGTTCGACCCCAACGGCGAGCGCGCGATGGCGGTGGCGATGGATGTCACCGACGAAGCGGCCGTCGAGGCCGGCATCGCCGCGGTGGTGCAACGCTTTGGCGGCGTCGACATCCTGGTATCGAACGCCGGCATCCAGATCGTCGGCCCGGTCGACAGCTACGAGTTTTCCAACTGGAAGAAAATGCTGGCGATTCACCTCGACGGCGCCTTTCTCACCACCCGCGCCTGTCTCAAACTGATGTACGCGCAAAAACGCGGCGGCTCGGTCATCTACATGGGTTCGGTCCACTCGAAGGAAGCCTCGGTGCTCAAAGCCCCGTATGTGGCCGCCAAGCACGGCCTGGTCGGACTGTGCAAGGTGGTGGCGAAAGAGGGCGCCAAGCACGGCGTGCGCGCCAACGTCATCTGCCCCGGCTTCGTGCGCACCCCACTGGTGGAGAAACAGATTCCGGAACAAGCGAAAGAACTCGGCATCACCGAAGATGAAGTGGTCAGGAACGTCATGTTGAAGGACACGGTGGACGGCGAATTCACCACGGTCGACGATGTCGCGCAGACAGCGCTTTTCCTGGCAAGCTTCCCGACCAATGCATTGACCGGCCAGTCGATCGTGGTCAGTCACGGCTGGTTCATGCAGTAAAGCAAAACTGCACGCTTGCGCCGGGGCGCCAACAGACTATATACTTCGTATATGAATCATATGCGGAGTGTGCAGTGGGTATCGTAAATATCGAAGAAGAGTTGCATGATCAATTGCGCAAGGCCAGCGCGGTAGCATGCCGTTCGATCAACGCGCAGGCGGCGTTCTGGATCAAGATCGGCATGGCTTGCGAAATGAATCCAACCATGAGTTTCAACGAGATCGTCACGCAGGAGTTGCGCAATGCCGGCGTGGTACCGCGCCCGCTGAAGGTGGCGGCGCCATGACGAAAAAGCCGGAAGAAATCGCCCTGATGGCCGAGTCGGGCAAACTGCTGGCCTCGGTGTTCGCCCACCTCGACAGCTTCGACCTGATCGGCATGTCGACCTTGCAGGTCAACGACCTGGTCGACAGCTTCATCGTCGAGCAATTAAAAGCGCGTCCAGCCAGCAAAGGCCAGTACGGCTTCGCCTACGCACTCAACTCTTCGCCCAACAACGTGGTATGCCACGGCGTGCCGTCCGCCACCGATATCCTCAAAAGCAGCGACATCGTCAACTTCGACATCACCCTGGAGAAAAACGGCTACATCGCCGACTCCAGCAAGACTTACATGGTGGGCGAGGTATCGGCAGCGGCCAGGCGGCTGGTCGAAGTGAGCTACGAGGCCTTATGGAAAGGCATCAAGGCGGTGCGCCCCGGCGCCCGGCTCGGCGATGTCGGCCACGCCATCGAACAGCATGCCCGGCGCCATGGTTATTCGGTGGTGCGCGAATACTGCGGCCACGGCATCGGCCGCGAAATGCACGAGCCACCCCAGGTGCTTCACTGGGGCAAGCCGAAAACCGGTCTGGTGCTGCGCGAAGGCATGGTGTTCACCATCGAGCCGATGATCAACGCCGGCCGCGACGATGTCGAAACCCAGGACGATGGCTGGACCGTCACCACCTGCGACGGGCAGTTATCGGCCCAGTTCGAGCACACCGTGGCGGTGACGCGCACCGGCGTGCGGGTGTTGACCTTGCGTCCCGGCGAAAGAGCGTTGAACTGAAAAGCCTTGCCGGCCGCGCGAGGATCACCCGGCCGTGCCTGGCCCGCAGGTGCACCGCAGCGGGTTCGCGCTTGGGCCGCGGGGCACCCTGGCTTGACCGAAGTGCGCCCGTGGGTGGAGCGCATTGGACCCTGCGGTACACCGCGGTGGCCCCGGAGGTATTCCCGCAGTCACCCGCAGTCAACCCGCAGGTAACCCCCTAAAGGTGACCCCGCCGTCAACCCGCCGGTACCCCGCAGTGGACCCGTAGGCACCCCCGCAGCACCAGCGCTTTTTGCAACCGCGCGAACACGTTCGAAGCATGTGCCGGACCAGCGTGCAGGCGCCCTGCGCCCGGCGCCACCGCGCGCGGGCGGTAGCTCATTCCGCACGCGACCAAGCGCAAGCAGCTTGCCGCTCAATTGCAAGCAGCGTCCCGATCAATGACAACAGCGTCAATCCGCGTGCATGCCCCCACTGCCGCACTCGGCCGCATCGCGGCGGCACGCGCGGTTGTAGGCAAGGATTGCGCTGCGCCGCGCCGCCAGCGCCAGCGGGGTGCGGAACGGCGCCAGGATCTGCGCCTGGGTGATCGGATTGCCGTTCTTCATGACCCATTCGACATTGGCGGCAGCCTTCAAATCGGCCAGCGGGTCGCCCCGCACCGCCACCAGGTCCGCCAGTTTGCCTGCCTCGATCGATCCGAGATCCTTGTCCACCAGCGCCATTTTCGCGGCGTTGATCGTCACCGTCTGCAGCGCCTGTACCGGCGTCATCACCAGGCCGGCCGCGCGCAGGTTCAGGTGCAGGGAAATGCCCGGCACCACCAGTGGCGAGTCGGTGCCGTTGGCCACGAGCGCGCCTGCCGCCAATACTTTTGCTTGCTGCTGGGCGTCGCGGCGAATGACAGCCAGGGTGGCGGCGGTGGGCGGCGCGGCGTTCTGCAGTCCGGCGATAAAGTTTGGCGGCACCAGTATGAAGCGCGGGTCGGTGAGGATGGCCGGGTCTTCCGCCGACAGCGCGCCGGCGGAGAACAGCGTGTCGATCAGGTGAAAATCGGCCTGCGCGTGCATGGCAGGGACATCCTGGTAGCTGATGGCGTTGACAAAAGACTTCGACCAGCCGTAGCCCATGCGCTGGGTGGCCGACAGGTGGGTGGTGCCGCCGAGGCCGGTTGCCACGCCGGGCGAGAGCATGTGGGTGCCAGTGGGCACACCCAGGTCGATCCCGGCCTGGGCGATGCGCGTCATGATGGGAATCGGGGCGCGCACGTAGGACTTTAAAAAGTCCGCTCCCATGGTCTTCGCCTTGGCGATTTCAATCTCGGCGATCTCGGGCGTGCGCAGGGTGCGGGCAAAATTGTAAAACAGGCGGTTGCCCTCCCACAGCGGCGGCGAGACGAACAGGCGCGGCCCGACCAGCTTGCCCGCCGCCAGCGCTTCGCGCATTTCCACGCTCTGGTGCAAGGGTCCGGCCACCGACTGCGTCGAGGTCAGGCCATACGAGAGCATCAGTGCGGCGATCTGGCCGAACTGGCCGCCCTGGTAGAGGGTGAGCGGGTGGATGTGCGGATCCCACATGCCCGGCATCACGGTGAGGCCGGAGGCGTCGATATACCGGCTGGCGCGGCTCTCGGCGCCGGCCTGGTGCGGCGTGATCGAGGTGATGCGATTGCCCGTGATAAGAATGTCGACGTCCTGGCGCAGGGCTTGGGCGAGGCCATCCCACAACTGTCCGGCCCTTACCAGGGTGGTGCCGGCGGGGATGGCCTGCGTCCACTGGAGATCGAGGGCGACGTCGGCCGGTGCGCCGCCGCCGGCCGCCACCGTGCGCAGGCGGTTGGCCGACTTGTACAGGATGGTCGACGAATCGCCGCTCCATGAGGGCAGGTCGGCCGCTTCGCTGGTGATGGCGACGGCGGCGCCGGTCGGCGCGCCGGATTTGTCGACCGGGATCACGTGCAGCAGGGAATCCATGATGAAAGCCACCCGGCTGCCGTCCGGCGACAGGACCGCCGCGCCTTCGTCGCGCTCGGAAATCTGGCGTGGCGCCGGCGCCACGGCGTAAAAAGTGGCGGTGCGGCTGGCCAGGTCGATCACGCGCAGCTTGTTGTAACCTTCGCGGAAGCGGTTGTTGATGCGCTCGTTGTCGACCACCATCACCTTGCTGCCGTCCGCCGTCCACGATGGCGTACTGACCTGGGTGCTGATGGACGGCAGGATGACGTCGGCCGTACCGCTTGCCCGGTTCCAGATTTCCAGCTGGCCCGACAAGGTGGTGTAGGCGATACGGTCGCCGGTGGGCGACATTTTCGGCGTCACCATGGATTTGCCGGCGATGGCCGCCAGGCGGGTGCGGGCGCCGCTGGCCACATTGACCTGGTCGATGGCCAGCTGGCCGGCGTTGCCTTTTTCAGAAGAAAAGTACACGGCGGCGCCGTCCGCCGTCCATTGCGGACTGCCGTCACGGTCGAGGTCGTCGGTCAGGCGCACCGGGGCGGCGCCGATCGTCATCACCCAGACGTCGTTGAGGGCGACGAAAGCGACCCGCTTACCGTCGGGAGACAGCACCGGTGTGCTGATTCCCATCACCTGCTGCGGCTCGGTGTTGTCGAAACCGCGGTTCTTGACGTTGGCGAAGTTGGCAAAATTGGGACGGCGCGCCCTGAGTTCAGCGGAAAAACCGATGTCGGCGGCGCTGCCCCCATCGCCGGCGCGCACCCGGATTTTACCGTCTGCGGTGTACAGGAAGCGGCCATCGGGAAAATAACGTACGGGGAACGGAAACAGGTCTTCATTGCCGGCCACTTCCTGGCCGCCCACCAGCAAGGCATGGCTGGCGGTCTGGTAGACCAGGGTGTTGGTTGGCGTCCAGCCCGGTGCGGTGCCGGGCGCCACCAGGGTCGGCGCCGCGCTGGCGTCGAGCGGCACGGTGTAGACGTTGGCGGTGTCGACATAGGCCAGTTGGCGGCCGTCGGGCGAGACCACCGGATTACTTTCCGCGCCGGGGCCGCGCGTGAGCTGCGTCAGCGCGGCGCCGGCGAGCGCGACTTTCCAGATCTTGTATTGGACATCGTTGCTGCGATCCGAAGAAAACACCAGGCCGCTGCCATCGGGCAGCCACGCCGGTTCGCGGTCGTCGTAGGGGCCGGTGGTCAGCTCGGTGGCGCGCCGGCCGGACGGCGTGATAATCCAGATGTGGTAATTGCCTTCAGGCGCGTAGTTTTGAAAGGCGATGGTCTTGCCGTCAGGTGACCAAACGGGTGCGGTCGGCTCCAGCTCCCAGCCGGTGATGCGGGTTGCCTCGCCGCCCGTGACCGGCATGATCCACAGCGCGCCTTGCGCGCTGAACACGATACGCTTGCCGTCGGGCGAGGGCGCCGCCGCCATGTTGGTGCCCTCGTTGAACTTGACGCTGACGTCGCGGGTGGCGCCCTTGAGGTTGTTATATTGATCGACCCGCACCGGCCGGTCGTCGTCATGGTCGTCGCCGCGGTGACAGCCGCTCAGGGCCATGACTGCGGCCAGCAACGCAAGCAAAGGAAACAGCGCGGCAATCGGCCGGCGCGCGGCGCGGCCCGATACTGGTGGTGGCATGATCGTCTCCAAAGTGTTCCGCGCTCGGTGACTGCGCATTGGCGCAGAAACAAGGCTGCGACAAGCTGGCACGGTGTGCACCAATGTAAACCGCGGCGGCGCGGCGTCCGGCTCCGCGCCATCGCAGAATGGCAGAGTGTTGATCTTGATCAGTTAAAGCCGCTGTCGTGCCGTTTTTTCACGACGCGATGCCACAATGGACGGCTGCGTTCGCGGCGCATCCACGCCGGCCGGGAGCGCTTTTCTTGGAGACAAGGAGCATGTTCGATCTTCCCGATTTCGCTGGCACTGGCCATGCGCCGTCTGGCCGGACGGGCCCAACATCCAGGAGGTCTGAAATGCGCCAGCAGCGGGCGTCGAGCCGCTTTGACAACTCTTCAAAGCGGCCGTTCGCCCGCTTGAAACAGTACTTGCACGGCGACTAATTGCCCATCAGAATGCTGATTCTAATTTGAGGAGCTGTGCCATGATGGAATTCGTCGAAGTGCCGGAAGTGTTGGATGCCAAATTGTTATTGGCTGCCCTGGTGGCCCTGCGCAAGGGCGTTTTTTCCGTTCGCCTGCCTTCGGACTTGACAGGGATGAACGGCAAGATTGCCGACACCCTCAATGACATCATCGAAAACAGCGACAAGATCGCTCAGGAAATCGTCAGCGTCAGCCGCGTGGTCGGCCACGAAGGCCGCCTGACCCAGCGCGCCGCGTCGCCCTGGGTGGCTGGCGGCTGGGGCACCATCATCAACTCCGTCAACGCCCTGATCGACGACCTGGTGCGTCCGACCACGGAAATGGCGCGCGTGATCGGCTCGGTGGCAAAGGGTGATCTGTCCCAGAGCATGGCCCTCGAAGTGGACGGCCGCCCCCTGCGCGGCCAGTTCCTCTCCGCCGCCAGTACTGCCAACACCATGGTCGACCAGCTGTCCTCGTTCGCCTCGGAAGTGACGCGGGTGGCGCGCGAGGTCGGCACCGAAGGCAAGCTGGGCGGCCAGGCCAATGTGCCGGGCGTGGCCGGTACCTGGAAAGACTTGACCGATTCGGTCAACTCGATGGCGGGTAACCTGACGTCCCAGGTGCGAAACATCGCCGAAGTGACCACCGCGGTGGCGAACGGCGACCTGTCCAAAAAGATCACCGTCGACGTGCGCGGCGAGATTTTGCAGTTGAAGGACACCATCAACACCATGGTCGATCAGCTGCGCTCGTTTGCCTCGGAAGTGACGCGGGTGGCGCGCGAGGTGGGCACCGAGGGAAAACTGGGCGGCCAGGCGTACGTGCCGGGGGTGGGCGGCACCTGGCAAGACTTGACCGACAACGTCAATTTCATGGCCTCGAATTTGACCGGCCAGGTGCGTAACATTGCCGAAGTGACCACCGCGGTGGCCAACGGCGACTTGTCGAAAAAGATCGCCGCCGACGCCAAGGGCGAGATTTTGCAGCTGAAGGACACCATCAATGTGATGGTGGACCAGTTGTCATCGTTCGCTTCCGAAGTGACGCGGGTGGCGCGCGAGGTCGGCACCGAGGGTAAATTGGGCGGCCAGGCGCAAGTGAAAGGCGTCGGCGGCACCTGGAAGGATTTGACCGATTCGGTGAACTCGATGGCAGGTAACCTGACCGGGCAGGTGCGTAACATCGCGGAGGTGACCACCGCCGTGGCGAACGGCGACCTCGGCAAGAAAATTACCGCCGATGCCAAGGGCGAAATTCTCGAACTGAAAAACACCATCAACGTGATGGTGGACCAGCTGTCGTCGTTCGCCTCGGAAGTGACGCGGGTGGCGCGCGAGGTCGGCACCGAAGGTAAATTGGGCGGCCAGGCGCAGGTGAAAGGGGTCGGCGGCACCTGGAAGGATTTGACGGAAAACGTCAATTCGATGGCGGGTAACTTGACGCGCCAGGTGCGCAATATTGCGGAAGTTACCACCGCGGTGGCGAACGGCAACCTGTCGAAGAAAATTACCGCGGACGCGCGCGGCGAGATTCTCGAATTGAAAGACACCATCAACGTGATGGTGGATCAATTGTCTTCGTTCGCCTCGGAAGTGACGCGGGTGGCCCGCGAAGTCGGTACCGAAGGCAAGCTGGGCGGCCAGGCCAACGTGCCCGGCGTGGCCGGCACCTGGAAAGACTTGACCGACTCGGTCAACTCGATGGCAGGTAACCTGACCGGCCAGGTGCGAAACATCGCCGAGGTGACCACCGCGGTGGCCAACGGCGACCTGTCGAAGAAGATCGCGGCGGACGCCCAGGGCGAAATTTTGCAGTTGAAAGACACGATTAACGTGATGGTCGACCAGTTGTCCTCGTTCGCCTCGGAAGTGACGCGGGTGGCGCGCGAGGTCGGCACCGAAGGCAAGCTGGGCGGCCAGGCCAACGTGCCGGGCGTGGCCGGCACCTGGAAAGACTTGACCGACAACGTCAACTCGATGGCAGGTAACCTGACCGGCCAGGTGCGAAACATTGCTGAAGTGACCACCGCGGTGGCCAACGGCGACTTGTCGAAGAAAATCGCCGCGGACGCCCAAGGCGAAATTTTGCAGCTGAAAGACACGATTAACGTGATGGTGGATCAATTGTCCTCGTTCGCGTCGGAAGTGACGCGGGTCGCCCGCGAGGTGGGCACCGAGGGCAAACTGGGTGGCCAGGCGCAGGTGAAAGGTGTCGCGGGCACTTGGAAGGACTTGACCGACAACGTGAACTTCATGGCTTCGAACCTCACGGGCCAGGTGCGTAACATCGCCGACGTCACCACCGCGGTGGCGAACGGCGACTTGTCGAAAACCATTACCGCCGACGCCAAGGGCGAGATCCTCGAGCTGAAAAACACGATTAACGTGATGGTGGACCAGCTCAACTCGTTCGCCTCGGAAGTGACGCGGATGGCGCGCGAGGTGGGCACCGAGGGCAAGCTGGGCGGCCAGGCCAATGTGCCTGGCGTGGCCGGTACCTGGAAGGACTTGACGGACTCGGTCAACTCGATGGCGGGTAACCTGACGGGCCAGGTGCGTAACATTGCCGACGTCACCACCGCGGTGGCGACCGGCGACTTGTCGAAGAAGATCACGGCTGACGCCAAGGGCGAGATTCTCGAGCTGAAAAACACCATCAACGTGATGGTGGACCAGTTGTCGTCGTTTGCGTCGGAAGTGACGCGGGTGGCGCGCGAAGTGGGTACCGAAGGAAAACTGGGCGGCCAGGCGCAGGTGAAGGGCGTGGCCGGCACCTGGAAGGATCTGACCGACAACGTCAACTTCATGGCATCGAACTTGACGGGCCAGGTGCGTAACATCGCCGAGGTCACCACCGCGGTGGCGAATGGCGACTTGTCCAAGAAAATTACCGCCGACGTCAAGGGCGAGATCCTGGAAATGAAAGACACCATCAACGTGATGGTCGACCAGTTGTCCTCGTTCGCTTCCGAAGTGACGCGGGTGGCCCGCGAGGTGGGCACCGAGGGTAAATTGGGCGGCCAGGCCAACGTGCCGGGTGTCGCCGGCACCTGGAAAGACTTGACCGACTCGGTCAACTCGATGGCCGGTAACCTGACCTCGCAAGTACGTAACATCGCCGACGTCACCACCGCTGTGGCCAACGGCGACTTGTCGAAAAAAATCTCGGTGGACGTGCGCGGCGAGATTTTGCAGCTGAAAGACACGATCAACACCATGGTCGACCAGTTGCGCTCGTTCGCCTCCGAGGTGACCCGGGTGGCGCGCGAGGTCGGCACCGAGGGCCGCCTGGGCGGCCAGGCCAATGTGCCGGGCGCTT
>JAQGNM010000532.1 GCA_028291845.1 Massilia sp.
AGCTGAGTTTCCAGGTAGAGGCGATCAACCTCACCAACGAAACCTCGCGCGTGCATGGCCGCAACAAGACCGAAGTGCTGTACGCAACCCAGGCCGGGCCGCGTTACATGGTGGGGGCGCGCTACAAGTTCTGATCGAAGCGGATGGTATCGCCACGGCCGCGGTTTTAACGCGGCCGTTTTCGGTTAGACTTTGAACAGCTGGCGCCGGTTCTTATTCACTTGTTCGCCCCCATGGATTCTTCACTCATACAACAGATCGTGGTCGTCGGCGGCGGTTCGGCCGGCTGGCTGACTGCGGGACTGATCGCCGCCGACCATGGCGGGCGGGTCCAGGTCACCCTGATCGAATCGCCCGACGTCGCGCCGAACGGCGTCGGCGAAGGCACCTGGCCGTCGATGCGCTATACCCTGCGCCGCATCGGCGTACTGGAAAGCGATTTTTTGCGCGCCGCCGATGCCTCGTTCAAGCAGGGCTCGCGCTTCGACGGCTGGGTCAGCGGCAGCCCCGGCGACCATTACTATCATCCCTTCGTGCTGCCGCAGGGTTTTGGCGAAACCGACCTGGTGGCGCACTGGCAAGGCGGTCACCGGGACGTGCCGTTCGCCGACCTGGTCAGCTTCCAGCCACACCTGTGCGCGGCCGGACGCGCGCCCAAGCAAGCCGCCACCCCGCAATTTGCCGCCGTTGCCAACTACGGCTATCACCTCGACGCCGGCAAGTTCGGCGCATTTTTAAAAGCGCACTGCCTGGAAAAGCTGGGCGTGCGCTACCTGTCCGACCATGTGGTCGGCGTCAATAGCCTCGATAACGGCGACATCGCCTCGCTGCAAACGGCGGCCCACGGCCCGCTCGCGGGGCAGCTGTTCGTCGACTGCACCGGCATGCAGTCGATGCTGCTGGGCGCTCACTACGGCGTGCCCCTGCTTTCGCAAAAACACGTGCTGTTCAACGACAGCGCCCTGGCCGTGCAAGTGCCCTACCCCCAACCGGACAGCCCGATCGCCTCGACCACGGCCGCCACGGCGCAGCACGCGGGATGGATCTGGGACATCGGCCTGCCGACCCGGCGCGGCATCGGTCACGTGTATTCGAGCGCCCACTGCAGCGACGACCAGGCCGAAAATGCGCTGCGCGCCTACATCCTCGCCTCCAGCGGCCAGGACGACATCGCCACGCCGCGCAAAATCGGTTTTTCCCCCGGCTACCGCGCGCGCTTCTGGCACCGCAACTGCGTCGCCGTGGGACTGTCGAGCGGCTTCATCGAGCCGCTCGAAGCGTCCGCGCTGGCGCTGGTTGAAATGGCGGCGGCCGCCATCAGCGACGCTTTGCCATTCGAGCGCGCCGGCATGGACATCGTCGCGCGCCGTTTCAATGCCGATTTCACCTATCGCTGGGAGCGCGTCATCGAGTTCCTCAAGCTGCACTACGTATTGAGCCGGCGCGCGGACAGCGATTTCTGGATCGGCCATCGCCAGGCGGAGTCGATTCCCGAGCGCTTGCGCGAACTGCTGCAATTGTGGCGCCACCGCGCACCCGCGCGCAGCGATTTTGGCAGCACCAGCGAGGTGTTCCCCGCCGCCAGCTACCAGTACATCTTGTATGGCATGGGTTTTGAAGGCAGCGCCAGCGCGCGCGGGCGCGACCATGCCGGGCTGGCCGATGAATACTTTCGCGAAGCAGCCCAGCTGGCGGCGCGCATGCTGCCGGCCCTTCCCGACAACCGCAGCCTGCTGGCGCACATCGCCCGCCACGGCCTGCCCTCCATCTGATTGATAACGAAAGCACCGCATGGCCCACCCCGTCCTGCTCAACAACGTCGACCACAAGCACCTGCGCATCCAAACCGTCTATCATCCCGACTTCGGAGACCAGCAGATGTTCGCCCCCACCTTCCCCGCCGAGTTCCGCGAACTGCAGGCGCACTACCCGATCGTATTTCGCAAGACCGACGACGGCACCCGCTTCGAGCCGGTGGCCCTGTTCGGCTTTCAGGAAGGCGAAAACCTGTTCCTCGATGCCGCCGGCTGGGACTGCACCACGGTGCCGCTGGCGGTGGCGCGCCAGCCCTTCCTGATCGGCGTCGACGGCGACGAGCTGATGGTGCACGTCGATACCGACAGCCCGCGCTGCTCGTTTGACGACGGCGAGCCGGTATTCCTGCCGCATGGCGGCACCACCGATTTCCTGGAAAACGTCAACTCGACCCTGCTGGCCTTGCACCAGGGCCTGCAAGCGACGCCGCTGTTCATGTCGGCGCTGCTGTCGCTGGAACTGCTCGAATCGTTCGTGCTCGACGTCGAATTGAACGACGGCACCCAGGGCCGGCTGGCCGGCTTTTATGCGATCCACGAAGAGAGACTGGCCCGGCTCGACGCCAGTACGCTGGGTGAACTGCACCGCGCCGGCTACCTGCAGGCGATCTTCATGGCGCTCGCCTCGCTGTCGAATTTTCGCGCCCTGAGCGAACGCAAGAACCGCCTGCATGCCGCACGCCGCTGAACCGATGCGCGAGATCGAGGCCTCGTCTCTCGATGAAGCCGTGCTGGCCTCGACCGAACCCGTGGTGCTGCGCGGCCTGGTGCGCGACTGGCCGATGGTCGCCGCCGCATTGGAGGGGACGGCCGACGCCTACCTGCGCGGCTTTTACCACGACGCCACCGTCACCGCCATGCTGGGCGCGCCCGCCATCGACGGCCGCTTCTTCTACAACCAGGACCTGTCCGGGTTTAATTTCGCCCAGGCGCGGGTGCGGCTCGATACCGTGCTCGATGAATTGATCAAGCACGCCGCCAGTGCCCCGGCGCCGGCCATCTACGTCGGCTCGACCAGCGTCGATACCTGCCTGCCCGGTTTCAGGGAGCACAACGACATCGACCTGCACGGGCGCGATGCGCTGGCCAGCATCTGGATCGGCAACCGCACCCGTATCGCCGCCCATTACGATGTGCCGGACAATATCGCCTGCGTGGCGGCCGGGCGCCGCAGGTTCACGCTGTTCCCGCCCGACCAGCTGAACAATCTGTACATCGGCCCGCTCGACTTCACCCCGGCGGGGCAGGCCATCAGCCTGGTCGATTTCAAGCACCCCGATCTGGCGCGCTTTCCCCGTTTCGACCAGGCGCTGGCCAATGCGCAGATCGCCGAACTGGGCCCCGGCGACGCCATTTTCATCCCCAGCATGTGGTGGCACCACATCGAAGCGCTCGATCCCTTCAATGTGCTGGTCAATTACTGGTGGCGGAACGTGCCCGATTATGTCGACACCCCCACCAATGCCCTGCTGCTGGCAGTGATGACGATGCGCGGCCTGCCTTTTGAACAGCGGGCAGCCTGGCAGGAGCAGTTCCGCCACTACGTGTTCGAAGCGGACGACGCTACCGCCGCCCATATTCCGGCGCCGGCGCGCGGCATCCTGGGGCCGCTCGACGACAACGCCACCCGCGTGCTGCGCGCGCAGCTGCTGAAGAAACTCAACCGATAAAAACAACTGAACGGAGACGCATCATGCGAACAAGCGCCTTGCCAGGCAAACCGGTGCGCCGGGTGGTCATCGCCGGCGGCGGCACCGCCGGCTGGATGGCCGCCGCCGGCATTTCCAAGGTGCTCGGTGCCCGCCTGGACATCAAGCTGATCGAGTCCGACGACATCGGCACCGTCGGCGTGGGCGAAGCGACCATTCCCACCCTGCTCAATTTTCACAACCTGCTGGAGATCGACGAGCGCGAATTCATGGCCGCCACCCAGGCCACTTTTAAACTGGGCATCCAGTTCGAGAACTGGCGCGACGTGGGCGAAGACTACATCCACTCCTTCGGCATGACCGGCATCGACCACTGGACCGCCGGCTTCCAGCACTTCTGGCACAAGGGCCGCGAGCGCCAACTGGCGGGCGACTACGGCGACTACTGCCTGGAATTGAAGGCGGCGCAGGCGAACAGGTTCGCTCACCTGCCAAAAAATGGCATGAACTATGCCTACCACCTGGACGCCTCGCGCTACGCCAAATTTCTGCGCAAGTTCGCCGAAGGCTACGGCGTCGAGCGCATCGAAGCGAAGATCGCCAGGGTCAATCTGGACGAGAACAGCGGCGCCATCGCCAGCTTGCAGCTCGATTCCGGCAGCGTCATCGAAGGCGATCTGTTCATCGACTGCACCGGGTTTCGGGCCATGCTGATCGGCCAGGCCATGGGCCAGCCCTACCAGGACTGGTCGCACTGGCTGTTCGCCGACAGCGCCATCGCGGTGCAGACCGAGTCGGTCAAACCGGCCGTGCCCTACACCCGCTCGATCGCCCGCGACGCCGGCTGGCAGTGGCAGATTCCGCTGCAGCACCGGGTCGGCAACGGCATCGTGTTCGCCAGCCGCTACGTCGACGACGACGCCTCCAGGGCCAGCCTGCTGGCCAATATCGACGGCGCCGTGCTCACCGAGCCGCGCGTGATCAAGTTCAAGCCGGGCCAGCGCGCCAACACCTGGGCCGGCAACTGCGTGGCGCTGGGACTGGCCAGCGGCTTTCTCGAGCCGATCGAGTCGACCAGCATCCACCTGATCCAGCGCGGCATCGTGCGCCTGATGCAGATGTTCCCGACCGACGGCATTTTTCAGACCGACATCGAAGAGTACAACCGCCAGACGGCGTCCGAGATCGAACATATCCGCGACTTCATCATCCTGCACTACCACGTCACCAATCGCCGCGACAGCCAGTTCTGGCGCGATTGCGCCGGCCTCGAGGTGCCCGCCTCGCTGCGCCACCGCATCGATTTGTTCAGCGACAGCGGCCGGGTGTTCCGGGTGCCGAACGAGCTGTTCGCTGAAAATTCGTGGATCCAGGTGATGCTGGGCCAGGGCATCCACCCACGCCAGCACCATCAAAGCGCCGACCTGATGGGCGACGCCGAACTGCGCGGTTTTCTCGACAATATCAGCGGCACCGTCAAGCGCACCGTGGCGCAGCTGCCCAGCCACCAGGATTACGTGGTGCGCTATTGCGGCGCGCCGCGGCCTTGAGCGAGGCTCGCCTGCACGTCCTCAGGGAGCCGCTTTACGCCCATGCAGCTCCTGGCGCGAGCGCTTCCTCTGTTCGGCCTTGACGAAGCGCGCCTTTTGCTCCTCGCTCTCCGGTTCGAGCGGCGGCACCCGCTGGGGCTTGCGGTCCTCGTCGACCGCCACCATGGTGAAATAGCAGCTGTTCGCATGGCGCTCGGTACGCTGCTGGATGTTCTCGGCCACCACGCGGATGCCCACCTCCATCGAACTGGTGCCGGTGTAGTTGACCGAGGCGAGGAAGGTCACCAGCTCGCCGACGTGGATCGGCTGCAGGAACATGACCTCGTCGACCGACAGGGTGACGACGTAGCTGCCCGAATAGCGGCTGGCGCAGGCGTAGGCCACGCTGTCGAGAAACTTGAGGATGGTGCCGCCGTGGACGTTACCTGAAAAATTGGCCATGTCGGGGGTCATCAGGACCGTCATGGTCAGCTCGTGATTTGGCTGACTTTTCTGTTCTGCCATTGTATGTACCTGGTTTCGACGAAATGAATAAGATGCGTTCATGGTAGCCGATTACGGCCGCATCCGTGCCGAACCAGGGCGGTCGGCCCGGGTGCAACCTCGACAAGGGAGGTCCCTGTTGGTATCCTCACTCCTGCAGTAGTTGGGCGGTATTCATGATGGTGGCGTATTCGCCATCGAGATTGGCCAGCGACATCAGGTGCACCTCGTCGGCGCTGCGCATGGCGCCGCCGTAATCGCGCTGCGCGAAGGCGAAGGTGGCGTCGGCCAGCACCGTCGTCGTAAAACCCAGGTTGCCGGCGCTGCGCGCGGTCGACTCCACCGAATTATTGGTGCTCACCCCAACGATCACCAGCTGGCGGATGGCGCGCGCATGCAGCCAGCGTTCCAGGCCGCTGTTGATGAAGGCGTCGGGCACGTTTTTCTCGACCACGTGTTCGCCCGGCGCCGGTTCGAAGCGCGTCTGAAAGCACGCGCCGGCCCGGCCCGGCGCGAACAGCGATCGATGCGAGCGGCTGATATGGCGGATGTGGACGATCGGCCGGCCGGCGCGGCGCCAGGCATCGGTCAGGACGGCGATATTGTCTTCCGCCTGCGGGTTATTGCGGGGCGGGAGGATGGGATCGGCCATCGCCTGCTGCATGTCGATGATGAGCAGGGCGGTGTTTGCTGGAGCCATGGCGGAATGATCTGGGGATGGATCGCGTATTGTAGGCCTTGTGCGCCGCTTCGTCAGCGGCCGCGGCGCGCAGGCACGCCGCACCGTGAGTGTTCTACAATTGGCGCTCACGCCATTTCGCAGGACGCCGCCATGAGCATTCGCTTTCTCTTCTCGACCATTGCCGCGCTGTGCATCGCGGTGCCGGCCCACGCCGCGGAAGCGCCCGTTCGCGTGCAGCAGGAAGTGACTTACCTGCTCGACGCCGTCGGGTCGTCGCAGTGCCAGTTCAACCGCAACGGCGCCTGGTACGAAGGCGAGCAGGCACGCGCCCACCTGCGAAAAAAATTCGACTACCTGGCGAAGAAAAATATGGTGGCGACAACCGAGAATTTCATCGAACGCGCCGCTACTTCGAGCAGCACCAGCGGCAAGAACTACCAGATTCGCTGCCCTGGCGCCGCGCCGGTCGACAGCGCGGTGTGGCTGCAGGAGCGGCTGGCGAGCCTGCGCCGCCAGGGCCGTTGACCGCCATGATCGATTGGCCCGGCACCGGCGCCGGCCGTTCGCGTCGCCGCGCGAACCGGTGTTCTGCTTGAATCCGCGGATGGTCTCACACCGTGGCGCGCTTTTCTCCGCCCACCTCGCCGCCATCCTGTTCGGCCTGACCGGCATCTTCGGCGCCCTGATCCACGCCGACGCCGCCGTCATCACCTGGGGGCGCGCCGCCTTCGCGGTGGCGGCGCTGGCGGCGTTCGCGCTGGTCCAGCGGCGTCCGCTCCTGCGCGGCTTGAACGCCAGGCAAGGCGGCGTGCTGCTCGCCACCGGCCTGCTGCTGGCGGCGCATTGGGTCACCTTTTTCATTGCCGTCAAAGTGGGCGGCGTGGCCGTCGCCACCCTCGGTTTCGCCAGCTTTCCAGCGTTTATCGCCCTGCTCGACATCCTGGTGTTTCGCGAGCGGATCGGCACCGCGGAAGCTCTGCTGCTGACCCTGGTGACCTTCGGGCTGGTGCTGGTGACGCCCTCCTTCGACCTGGGCGATCGCGGCACCGCCGGCCTGTTGTGGGGGGTGGCGTCGGGACTGTCGTTCGCCCTGCTGGCGATGGCGAACCGGCGCGGCACGCGCGGGGTCGACGCCATCCAGGTGGCGTTCTGGCAGAACCTGGTCGTCAGTATCGTGATGGCGCCGTTCGCGCTGGGACGCTTGCATACGCTCGATCACGCAAGCTGGATCTACCTGGCGCTATTGGGGGTGTTCTGCACCGGACTGGCGCAGACCCTGTTCGTCAGGAGCCTGGCCGGATTGAGCGCGCGCAGCGCCGGCATGATCATCGCGCTCGAACCGGTGTATGCCATCGCCTGCGCCTGGTGGCTGTTCGGCCAGCAGCCCTCAAAGCGCATGCTGGCCGGCGCCGCGCTGATCATGCTGGCCATCGTGCTGGCGGCGCGCGGCAAGGCGCCCCCGCCTGACCCAGTGCCGCCGGAGCCGCTTAAAACTGCTTAAAACAAATGGCGCCCGCAGCGCTTGCCCAACGACTCTCGCGCGCACTTCATCGGCAACGCCGGCCGCTTCCCGTCTGAATCTTCCATAAAACGAGAGTGTGCGCCAGAAACACATCGGAAAAACCGAAGTAATACCTCCATGAAACTGCATTGTTCGCACCCCGCCACGCTTTTATGATCGGGTAACACGACTGGCGGAAACAAGGAGGATTGGCATGAACGGACTGGACAGCATTGCAAGCGCCCCCATGTGGGCCGGCTTTATCGCCTTCATCGTGCTGATGCTGGCGCTCGACTTGTTTGTGTTCGGCGGCAACAAAGCGCACAAGGTCAGCGTCAAGGAAGCCGGCATCTGGTCGCTGGTGTGGGTGGCAATGGCCCTGCTGTTCAATGGCGGCCTGTGGTGGTACCTGCGCGAGACGGCGACGCCGGCGATTGCCGACGCCAAGGCGCTCGAGTTCTTTTCCGGCTACCTGATCGAGAAGGCGCTGTCGGTCGACAATGTCTTCGTGTTCCTGCTGATCTTCACCGCCTTCCAGGTGCCGCGCGAATACCAGCGACGTGTGCTGATCTACGGCGTGCTGGGCGCGATCGCCATGCGCGCGGTGATGATCCTGGCCGGCGCCTGGGTGGTCAGCGAATTTTCCTGGGTGCTCTACCTGTTCGGCGCCTTCCTGCTGTTCACCGGCATACGGATGATGGTGGCGGCCGATGCCGAGCCCGACGTGGCCAACAACTGGGTGATGCGGATGGCGCGCCGCCACCTGCGGGTAGCCGAAGGCAATCACGGCGAGCAGTTTTTCCTGATGAAAGACGGCGTGCGCTATGTCACCCCGCTGTTCCTGGTGCTGATCCTGATCGAAGCGACCGACCTGGTGTTTGCCGTCGATTCGATCCCGGCCATCTTCGCCATCACCACCGACCCGTTCATCGTATTCACCTCGAACCTGTTCGCCATCATGGGCTTGCGCGCCCTCTACTTCCTGCTGGTGGACGTGGCCGACCGCTTTCACCTGCTGAAATACGGCCTGGCGATGGTGCTTGCTTTTATCGGCGTCAAGATGCTGATCATGCCGTGGTACCACGTGCCGGTGCAGGCCTCGCTGACGGTGGTGGCGGTATTGATCGTCGTCAGCTGCGTGGCCAGCGTGCTGGTGAGCAAGCGCGAGCACACGTAAACCTAGCAAACTTTATTTCCCAACCAAGGAGAGAACCATGCGTACCTACCCAAGCAACAGTCCCCAAGCCGCCGGCCGCCTGCTGGCCCTGACCATGATTGTCGACGGCAATCTCGCCCCCAGCGAACTCGATGCGCTCGATCACAGCCGCATCCTGGCGCGCGTCGATCTCGGTGAAGAGGCGTTTCGCGCATTGCTGCAGGACCTGTGCGAAGACATGCTGGCCGGCGCCGCCAACGGCGAGATCCAACTGGCGCCGGCAGTGCTCGACAGCTTGCTGGCGGAAATCACCGATCCGAGCCTGCGCCGCCGGCTGCTGCACGCCATGTGGCAGATCGCCGATGCCGACGGCTGGCTGGCCGACGGCGAAGCGGTGCTGCTGGCGCGCGCCGGCGTGCTGTGGGGCGCGGAAACGGGCTTTTCCACCCGTGCGCCGATCGACAGCGGTTTGCAGCCGTCGCTGTGACCCCGGCGCGGCGGGCGGAAATGTTTTACATTGTTGGTCCTTCGTCAGCATTCGGATAAGCAATGACAGCAGCCGCCCAGGAATTTCCCGTTCTTACTACGGCACGCCTGCGCCTGGAACCCCTCGACGACCAGCATCTGGACGGCTTTCACCGCCTGAACAGCATTGCGGAGGTGATGCGATTCATTTCGGGCCGGCCGGAAACGGTCGAGGAAACCCGCGCCGGCATTGCCCGCGTCAAGGCGGCCTGGCACACCTTCGGCTACTCGTGGTGGGCCTTCATCGACCGCCAGACGGGAGAACTGATCGGCGCCGGCTGCATCCAGCACTTGGCCAAAGATGCCGCCAATCCACTGGAACTCGGCTGGCGCCTGCTGCCTGCCATGTGGGGCAAGGGACTTGCATCGGAAGCGGCGCAGGCGATGGCGGCATACGCCTTCGAGACGCTGGCGGCGCCGCAACTGGTGGCCGTTTGCGGCCCGGACAACACGGCATCGGCGAAAGTCATGCAGCGCCTCGGCATGCGTTACCGCGGTATCGAACGGTGGTACGACACCGACACGGCGGTGTACGTGATCGAGCGCAGTACCTGGAACGCAGGCAGCGGGTTACACGCACCATGCGCATGAAATACAATTTCATTTTTTACATTAACATGAAATAATATTTCAGTGTCCGCCATGACTTCCGCTGCGCTTGACGTTCACCGTGGCGGCATCCGCGGCCGCTGGCTGCGCCGCCGTGGCCGCCGCCGGCAGTTCTCCCTTCCACTCGCTGGCTACCGTCCCCTTTGGATGGACGTACCAGCCGGGATCCTTGTAGTCGTTCCTCCCCTGCCCTGCGCGCACCTTGACGGTGGTGAACATCCCGCCCATCTCGATGCCGCCGAACGGCCCCTGCCCCGTCATCATCGGCAAGGTGTTTTCCGGCAGCGGCATTTTCATGGCGCCCATCGAGCCGCCCTTGTCTCCCATCACCATGTAACCGGGCACCAGTGAGTTGATGGTCCTGGCGATGCCGGTGTGGTCGACGCCGATCATGTTCGGCACCGCATGGCCCATGGCGTTCATGGTGTGGTGCGATTTGTGGCAGTGAAAGGCCCAGTCGCCGGGATTGTCGGCGATGAACTCGATGGCGCGCATCTGGCCGACGGCGATGTCGGTGGTCACTTCCGGCCAGCGCCGCGCCGGCGGCACCCAGCCGCCGTCGGTGCCGGTGACTTCGAAGCGGTGGCCGTGCAGGTGGATCGGGTGATTGGTCATGGTGAGATTGCCGACACGGATGCGCACCTTGTCGTTCTGCCGCACCACCATCGGGTCGATGCCGGGAAACACGCGGCTGTTGAAGGTCCACATATTAAAGTCGAGCATGGTGTTGATCTTCGGCGTGTAGGCGCCCGGATCGATGTCGTAGGCGGCCAGCAGGAATACGAAGTCGCGGTCGACCGCGTGTTGCGACGGCTGTTTCGGGTGGGTGATCCAGAATCCCATCATGCCCATCGCCATCTGCGCCATTTCATCGGCATGCGGGTGGTACATGAAGGTGCCGGCGTGGCGGGCGACGAACTCGTACATGAAAGTTTTGCCGGGGGCGATGCCGGGCTGGGTCAGGCCGGTGACGCCATCCATGCCGTTCGGCAAAATCTGCCCGTGCCAGTGCACGCTGGTATGTTCTGGCAGTTTATTGGTGACAAAGATGCGCACCCGGTCGCCTTCCACCACTTCGATGGTGGGACCGGGGCTCTGGCCGTTGTAGCCCCACATGTTCGCCTTCATGCCGGGGGCGACCTCGCGCACCACCGGTTCGGCCACCAGGTGAAATTCCTTGACGTTGTCCTTCATGCGCCATGGCAAGGTCCAACCGTTCAGCGTGACCACCGGGTTGTAGGGCCGGCCG
>JAQGNM010000210.1 GCA_028291845.1 Massilia sp.
AATGACCAGTGCGCGCGTGGCGTCGTCAGAGGCGGCGGCGTCGAGCGCGGCGTCGAGTGCCAGCATGACGTCCCGGTTGAGTGCGTTCAGCCGCCGCGGCCGGTTGATCGTCAACACACGGACGGGCCCCAGTTGTTCGGTCAGCAGCACATCGAGATCGGTGTCCATGGCCTTACAGCACTTTCAGGTAGGTGTCGCCCGACGCCACCACGGTGCCGTCCTGCTTGGTCACGGTGGCAGTGAAAATGCAGGTATTGCGTTCCTCGTCCTTTTGGCGCAGTTCGAGCCGGGCCGTCACGGTGTCGCCGATATACACCGGCGCCTGGAAGGTGATGTCGTAGCGGTGCGACACGGCGCCCGGATTGGGCGCCTTGGCCGCCATATAGCCCATCACGGTCGACAGGAAGCCAACCGACAGGCAGCCTTGTGCGATGCGTTTTTCAAAGCGCGTGGTCCTGGCGAATTCTTCGTTGAGATGGACGCCGTAGAAATCGCCGACGATGCCCGCAAAGGCGTAAATGTCGTATTCCGAAACCGTCTTTGCAACGTCCGCCGTGTCGCCGACTGCGTAACAGTCCATGTGAGGTCGTTTGGCCATGATCAGTAAATAGTCCTATTGAAGTTAACTCGCGAAATGCTGTTGCGGACCGGCGGTGCGCCGCACCGGGGAGTCCTTGCCCGTTGATGAATATTAGAAGTGCGGCGTTTTTCAGCGGTAGGACGGATTGCGCGAATGCTTGGACTTTTCGGCAAGCGGCGCCACTACCACCGCGGGGCGGCGCAGCGAGCCGGGTTGGCGTTGCAGCAAATCGCCGCCCTGCGTCTGCGCGAAAATTGTGCAGCGCTGCGTCTATGAGCGCGCACCAAAATTGCTGCGTTGCGGCGTCGGCGGCGCGCTGCTGCGACTGCGCAATCGAGCCTGCCGGCGAGGTAAAAAAGTACAAGAAATGGGATGCCGCGTCCTAACGCGCCGCGCCGTCTTTCGCGAATACTTTCTCTCGAACCGCCGGCGTGTTTCGCGCTGGTCCCGAAGTTCACCCATGATGGAGACAAAACATGAAACAGATATTCCGCCTCGATAGCCTGCTTCGCATCCTCGCTGCAAGCAGCATCCTGATGGCCAGCCTGACCGGCGCCGGCGGCGCCCACGCCGCCCCCGGGGACAAGATCGTCATGAAGCTGGGACACACGCTGGCGGCAAATAACCACTACCAGCTGGCCGCGCTCGAATTCGCCAAATCCGTCAGCCAGAAATCCAACGGTCAGATTCAGGTACAGGTGTTTCCGCAGTCGCAGCTCGGCGGCGAAGTGCAGATGACGCAAGCGCTGCGCACCGGTACCCAGGACATGATGATCTCGGGCCAGGCGGCGATGGTGAACACCATCAAGCAGTGGGAAATCTTTGACATGCCCTATCTGTTCAGCAGCGTCGACGACGCCAACCAGGTGCTGCAAGGACCGGTCGGCAAGAAATTTCTCGACATGATGCTGCCGTATAACATGGTCGGTCTGGCCTGGATTTCGGTCGGCGAACGCAACCTGTTTACCGCCAAGAAGACGGTCGGTTCGCTCGCCGACATGAAGGACCTGAAGGTACGCGTGATGCAGAGTCCTGGCTACATCGCCGGCTACAAGGCGCTCGGCGCCAACCCGACGCCACTGGCCTACAACCAGGTGTTCCTGGCCTTGTCGCAGGGACTGGTCGATGGTGCCGACACGTCGCCGGAACAGTTTATCCAGGATAAATTCTCCGACGTGGCCAAGCATTACTATGTCACCCGTGTCAACTACCTCCCGGTCGTCCTCGCCATCAGCAAGAGCAGCTGGGACAAGCTCACGCCGGCGTTGCAGAAGGCGGTGCAGGAGGCGGCGCAGGTTGCGGCCCAGTTCGACCTGAAGGAATACCGCAGGCAGTACGACGGCGCGCTGCTGCAGATGAAGAAACAAGGTGTCCAGGTGGTCGAAATCGACACCAAGCCGTGGGCCGCCGCGACTGCCGCGGCGCGTAGCGAGATCCTGGCCAAGATTCCGAACGGCCAGGCGATGGCCCAGGAAATCACCGCGGCGCGGCGCGCAGTCAAATGAAACACTCGACCACGCTGTCTCCGGCGCAAAGATTTGCGCGCGGCATCCTCCGGATTGACGACATGGCACTGAAGATCACGCTCGCCGTTTGCGGCGTCCTGCTGTCTGCCATGGTCCTGGTGCAGGCACTGGGGGTGATCTTCCGCTTCGTGCTGCACGATTCACTGTCGTGGGCCGATGAACTGGCCGCCTACCTGTTCGTGTGGCTCACCTGTCTTGGCGCTGCGGCCGGCATCAAGTTGCGGGTGCATCCCGAGGTCAGGGCCCTGGCCGACCGCTTGCCGGCCTCCATCCAGCCCGGCCTGGCTGATTTCACCGATGGCGTGGTGCTCGCCCTGGGTGCGATTTTCCTGGTCTACGGCGGCCAGATGCTGCGCATGATGGGCACCGAAACGGCGGCCTCGCTGCCGATTTCCATGACCTATCCCTACCTGTCGATCCCGGTCGGCGGCGCATTGCTGATCTTCCATTCGGTGGTCCGGATCGTGGTGCGGCATCTTGCACCTGAGATCGAGCCGCTTGCCGTCATGGCCCACGGCATTACTGAGCATATCTAAGGAGAATTATCATGTGGGCACTCGGTTTAGGCGCAAGCCTGCTCGCGCTCGGCATTCCGGTGGCGATTTGCATCGGCATGGCGGCCACGCTCGCGCTGGCGTCGATTGGAACGCCGCTGCTGGTCATTCCGCAGCAATTGTTTTCGAACCTGAATAATGCCGGTCTGCTGGCGATTCCATTTTTCATGCTGACCGGGGCGATCATGGATTCCGGCGGCGTGTCGCGCCGCCTGATCGACTTTTCCCAGGCCCTGGTCGGTTTCATGCGCGGTGGTATCGGGCAGGTGACGATCGTCGCCAGCATGTTCTTTGCCGATCTGTCCGGATCGGCCACCGCCGACACGGCGGCGATCGGCTCGGTGATGATTCCGGGGATGGTCAAGAAGGGCTACTCGCCGCCGTTTGCGGTCGCCCTGCAATCGGCTGCCGGCTCACTTGGCCTGCTGTCGCCGGTGTCGATGAGTATGCTGGTGTATGCCTATACCGCGAATGTCTCGGTCGGCACGATGTTTATCGCCGGCATCATTCCGATGCTGCTGGTGGTGCTCTCGTTCATGGTCGTCAATTACACGACGGCGGTGCGCCGCAATTACACATCGGTGGAGCCGTTCTCGGGCAAGGTCCTGTGGGCCACCTTCAAGCAGGCGTTCTGGGCCTTGCTGACACCGATCGTCATCCTCGGCGGTATTCTCGGCGGGATCTTCACGCCAGTCGAAGCGGGCGTTGTCGCCGCGGTGTATGTGACGCTGGTCAGCCGGTTCATCTTCAAGAGCCTCAACTTGTCGCACTTCAAGCAGATCCTGACCACGACGGCGGTCAACACGACCCGCGTGTCGTTCCTGCTGGGACTGGCCTTCGTGCTCGGCCGTTATCTGATCGAAGCGCAAATACCGCTGCATGTGGCCGACAGTTTCCTGCTGCTCACCACCAGCGCGGTGGTGCTGCTGATCCTGATCAACCTGTTCCTGATTGTCACCCATACGGTGCTGGAAACGATCTCCAGCATTGCGGTGGTGATCCCGGTGTTCATGCCGCTGGTGGTGCAGATGGGAATTGACCCGGTCGTCTTCGGCGTCATCGTGCTGATCAATTCGGCGATCGGCATCAACATGCCGCCGATCGGGTTCTGCCTGTTCACCGCGGCCTCGATCGGCGGCGTCTCGGTGGAAAAGGCCACCCGGGCCATCCTGCCCTTCATCCTCGCGCTGGTACTGGACCTGGCGCTGATCATCGCCTTTCCGCAGATCCCGCGCTTCCTGCCAAATCTGTTCGGCATCGCGTAAGCATCACTTTCAAGCGAGGAGAAGACAATGCAAGATGTGTGGAAATTTAACAGCGCCGGGCAGATCGTCTTCGGCAACGGCGCCATCGAGCGGCTCCCGGCCCTGATCAGCCGCTTCGGCGCGCGCCGGGTGGCGATCATCACCGATCCCGGCATCGAGCGCGCCGGACTGCTGGGAAAGGTCGAGGCGGTCTTGCGGGCGGCCGGCTGCACGCCGCAGGTCTATGCGCAGGCGATGCCGGAACCGGACATGGCGTCGGTGCTGGCCTGCTGCGCGCAACTGCGCAGCGCCGGGCCCGACCTCCTAATCGCGCTCGGCGGCGGCTCGAGCATCGACCTGACCAAGATCGTCGCGCTGTTGCTCAGTCATGGCGGACACCCGTCCGACTATTATGGCGAAAACCAGGTGCCCGGCAGGATCATGCCGATCATCGCGATTCCGACCACCGCCGGCACCGGCTCGGAAGTGTCGCCGGTCGCCATCGTCACCGACGACCAGACGCAGATGAAAGCGGGCATCTCCGACAACCAGTTGCGGCCGGCCGTGGCATTGCTCGATCCCGAGCTGACGCTTGGGCTGCCGCCGTACATCACGGCATGCACCGGCATGGATGCCTTGACCCAGGCCATCGAAGCGTACTACGGCAAGGACTACCGCTACGTCGGCGCCGGCGGCGACCCCATCTACCAGGGGTCGAATCCGATGACGGAAATGCTGGCCGAACGTGCCATCGGCCTGATCGCGGACAACCTGCCGGTCGCGGTGCACCAGGGCCGCAACCTCGAAGCGAGGTCGAACATGATGTTGGGGAACATCCTGTCGGCATTGGCGTTTTCCAATTCCGGCGTGTCGTGGGTGCATGCGGTCGCCTACCCGGTGGCCGAACGCGCACCGCGGCCGCACGGCGAGGTAGTCGGCCTGTTGCTGCCATACGGGATGGAATACAACGCGGTTGCCGCGCCCGATAAATTCGCCCGCATCGGCGAGCTGCTCGGTGAATCGCGCGAGGCGCCTCGCGACGCGCGTATCGAGGGCGGCATCGATCGTATCTTCCGCCTGCTCGGGGTGCTGGGGCTGCCGTCGAGGCTGTCGCAGATCGGCATCAGGGACGACCAGATCGACGCGATTGTCGACAGTTCGCTGACGATTGAACGATTGAACCGGCTCAACCCGAGGACGCCGGTGCGCGCGGACCTGGTTCGATTATTGCAAAGGGCACTATAATGATGAAAACAACGCCAGGGCGGCTGCAGGATGAGGTGGCGATCATTACCGGGGCCACTTCCGGCATCGGCGAAGCGATTGCGCGGCGCTTCGCGGCGGAAGGGGCGATGGTCGCCGTGGTTGGCCGCAACCGGCAACGCGGCGATGCAGTCGTCGGCAGCATTATCGAAGCCGGCGGCAAAGCGCAGTTCTTTGCCGCCGACGTCACCGACGACGGCGCCGTCGCGCAGCTGGTCGGCGCGGTGCTCGGCCGGTTCGGCACGCCGAGCATCGTCGTCAACAATGCCGGGCAATCGCTACCGGGCAGCGTCATCGACATCACCCCCCAGCAATGGGACGAAGTATTCCGGGTCAACGTCACCTCGGCCTACCTGGTGAGCCATCATGCGATGCCGCATTTGCTCCGGCGCGGCGACGGCTCGGTGATCAACATTTCATCGGAGGCCGGCCTGAAGGGCTTGAAAGACCGTGCCGCCTATTGCGCGGCCAAGGCGGCGCTGGTCGGACTGACCAAGGCGATGGCAGTCGACCATTCGGCGCGCGGCATCAGGATCAACTGCATCTGTCCGGGGACCGTTGAAACGCCGATGATCAGCCGCCTGATCGAAAGCCACGCGCATCCCGCAGCGATGAAGGACGAATTCCTGCAGCGCCGCCTCACGCCTTATCTCGGCACGCCGGACAACATTGCCGAGGCGGCACTGTATTTTGCCTTGCCGGACAACCTTTATACGACCGGCGCGATCCTTTCCGTGGACGGCGGTTCGCTCGCGCGATAAGCCGTTTGCGCTGGCGGCCCTCCAGCCGCCAGCGCGGACTTGTCACGGAACGCGAGCATGTTCGGCCACTGGACCTTGCCAGCGCTACTTGACGAATCCGGCGGATCGGCGGATAACAAGCTATGGTTCATGCATGGAGGCGCGCCATGGTAATGGTAAGCGCGACCGAAGTCGCAGAGGGATTGCGCCAGGACGAATTCATCCTCCATTACCAGCCGCAGGCGTCCCTGATCCACAACCGCATCGTCGGCGCCGAGGCGCTGGCACGCTGGCAGCGTCCGCACGGCGAATTGCTGCCGCCCGCGGCCTTCATTCCCGTGGCCAAGCATGCCGGCCTGATCAACAGCATGACGCTCTGTCTGCTGCCCAGGCTGATCGAAGACCTGGCCGCCGCCTGCATGCACGACGATCTGTGCGTATCCTTCAACGTCACTGCCAGCGACTTCGAGGACGATGTCCTGGCCGGCCGCATTCTCGACCACCTGGCGCACGGCCGGCTGCGGCCCCGCGCGCTGCAGCTGGAAATCACCGAAACCCAGGCCCTGCACCCCGGCCAGCGCATGCGCCGCAACGTCGAGGCGCTGGCGGAAGCAGGTGTCGGGCTGGCAATGGACGACTACGGGTGGGCTACTCTTCAATCGATACGCTCAGCCAATGGCCCTTCACCAGCATCAAGCTGGATCAGGGAATCATCGGCCGCATGCTGATGTCGGCCAAGAATGCGACCATCGTGCGCTCGTCGATCCGGCTTGGGCATGAACTCGGCCTGAATGTCGTGGCGGAGGGGGTGGAACTGCCGGCGCAGCACGATTTTCTGGTCGAAGCCGGGTGCAGGTTCGCGCAAGGCTATCTGTTCAGCCGGCCCTTGCCGTTGAACGAGTTCGCCGTGTACCGCCACAACGTGGAAAGCTGCCGCGGCATGCCGATCGGGCTGGTGCACATGGCGATCGTCGACCACGTGCAATGGCGGAGCCAGATGGTTAGTTTTGCGATCCAGCGCAGCGCGCTGCCGCCGGACTCCCCGGTGCGCCAGCTGGAAGGCTACCCCGCGTTGTGCGTCACCGAATGCGCGCTGGGCAAATGGTATGCCGGCGACGGCCGCTATTTCGCCGACACCGCCATGTACACGGCCATCGATGCGCCGCACCGCCGCCTGCATGATGTGGGGCGCCAGATCGTCAGCGCTATCCACGCGGGCGCCGACCTGCGCCATATCGTCCCCCTGCTGCACGAATTGAAGCAGGCGTCCACCGCCCTGATACGGCTGCTCGAAGACCTCGAAGACGCGGGCCTGCAGGCGCTCTACAACAGCCCGCCAGCATGATGACACCGCGCCAGACCGAGCCATCTGCGCGCTCGAGCGGCCAGCGCGCCCCCCCAAGGCGGGTGGACCTGATCAATCCTCCATCGAACCGGCAAGCTCCCTTCCACTCTAAAGTCAGCGGCCTGCTGCCGCGTTGATATCAAAAACTTTTGACTATGGCGTGCTCAGTCATACCATAAAAATACCAGCACGTAAGACCCGCGGTTTCGGGCCGCAAGCGCCGGGGCAAGCAGATTTTCTATAGCATGGCCAGCAACGAAGCGCTGGCGGTGATGCAGGTGCTGTAGCAGATATATCGCGGTCAACCGAAAGGAGCAACATCATGATGATCGACTGGGTGCATTTCACACCGTGGGCCTCGCTGGCCGGCGGTGTTTTGATCGGGCTGGCCGCAGCGCTGTTTTTACTGTTCAACGGGCGCATCGCCGGCATCAGCGGCATCCTCGGCGGCCTGCTCGAGTGGCCGCGCGGCGACGTCGCCTGGCGCCTTGCTTTCCTGCTGGGCTTGATCGGCGCGCCGCTCGTCTACAGCTTGCTCGCGCCGTTGCCAGCGGCACACGTGGACGACGGCACGGCGACCCTGGTCGTGGCCGGCCTGCTGGTGGGCATCGGCACGCGTTATGGCGGCGGCTGCACCAGTGGCCACGGCGTGTGCGGCCTGTCGCGCCGCTCGCCGCGTTCCCTGATGGCCACC
>JAQGNM010000576.1 GCA_028291845.1 Massilia sp.
AGGGCCAGTTTGCGCCGCAGGAAGCGCCTGTGGAGGCCGCCGCCGAGCAAGCGCCCGCTGCCGCCGCGCTACCGGCCCCATCCACCAACTGGCCGTTACGGGCCGCCCAGGGCTGGCTGTTGCTGTACGTGCTCGGATTGGCGGTCGCGCTGGGACGCCTGGTTCGCGCCCAGCGCATCGTCGGCCAGCTGGCGCGCGCCGGGATGCCGCTTGGCTCGCTGCACGATCATGCGGGTTTCGGGGCCGTTATGGGCGCCGCAGCCAAAGCACCGGCCGTCATCGAAGTCGACGCGGCGATCTCTCCCATGCTGATCGGCCTGTTGCAGCCGCGCCTGCTGTTGCCGCTGCAGTTGCGCCAGTTCGATGCGACCCAGCAGCGCCTGATCATTGCGCACGAATTGACGCACTGGCGCCGCCATGATCTGCAATGGATGGGCGCGGCGGTCGCGCTGCAAACCGTGTTCTGGTTTCATCCGATCATGCGCAAGCTGCGCCAGCACCTGTGCTGGGCGCAGGAACTGGCCTGCGACCGCGCCGTGCTGCAAGGTCGCGCGCCGCTCGAGCGCAAGGCCTATGCCGCGGCCTTGCTGGCCCAGCTGAAAATCCACAGCGCTCCGCACAGCGCCGGCCTGGCCTTTGGCGGCGCTGGATTGCACAGCATCACCTCGCGCATCGCCCTGATCCGTGCGCCGTTTTCCGGCAAGCGCTCGCTGCTGGCGCGCTGCGTGGCGCTGGCCGGCGTGGTGGCCGTGTTTTCGATCAACCTGGTGCTGCAGCCGGCGCTGGCCTGGCATGCCAGTGCGCCGCTGCCGTCCGCCACGGCCTCTACGCCCCCGGCGGCCGTTGCACGCACCGCCATGGCTGCCGGCGGCAAGCTCGATTGCACCCTGATCGTCGATGGCGCCAGCGGCAAAACGCTGGTCAGCGAAGGCGACTGCAACACCCGCATCACCCCTGCATCGACGTTTAATATTGTCGTCAGCCTGATGGGCTTTGACAGCGGCATCCTGCAGGACGCCCACGCGCCGCTGCTGCAATACCGCGCCGGCGGCGGCTTCGCCGACTGGAATCCCAAATGGCGCCGCGCCACCGACCCCACCAGCTGGATCGTCAATTCCAGCGCCTGGTATGCCCAGCAAGTCACCGCCAGGCTCGGTGAGCAGCGCATGGCCGCCTACCTCGACAGCTTTAATTATGGCAACCGCGACGCCTCCGGCGACCCTGGCAAGAATAATGGTTTGAAAATGTCGTGGATCAGCTCGTCGATGCAAATTTCGCCTATCGAGCAGGTGGCCTTCCTGCGCAAGGTGGCCAAGCGCGAATTGCCGATCTCCGCCCATGCCTACGATGTTTCCGAGCAAATCCTCGCCGTGCCCGCGGGCGGCGGCTGGCAAGCCTATGGCAAGACCGGCACGGCTGCCCCGCGCACCGACACTGGCGCAGTGGACCAATTGCACTCCTACGGCTGGTTCGTCGGCTGGGCCCGCAAGGACGGCCGCACCATCGTGTTCGCCCGCCTGTTGGAAGACCGCGACCGCCCCGGCAGCGCCGCCGGGCCCCGCCTGAAGCAAGCCTTCCTCAAGGAACTTCCGGCACGCTTCGACTCCTTGTAATACTTATAAAAACCTTTGGAGAACCGCATGACAATGATCCGACTGGCGCTTGCCTGCGCCATGCTGGCCGGCACCGCCACGCCTGTGCTGGCCGATGGCTGGGATGCCCCGCAAGAACCGTTCGCCATCTACGGCAACACATATTATGTCGGCCCGCACGGCGTCAGTTCCGTGTTGATCACCTCGCCGCAGGGCCACATCCTGATCGACGGCGGCAGCCCGGAATCGCCCAAGGCCATCGCCGCCCACATCGGCCAGCTCGGTTTCAAGATCAAGGACGTCAAGTACATCCTCAATTCGCACGAGCATTACGATCACGCCGGCGGCATCGCCGAGCTGCAAAAATGGTCGGGCGCCACGGTGCTGACCGGCCGCGCCGGCGCCACGGTGTTGTCGACCGGGCGCACCAACCCTGCAGATCCGCAATTTACCAATCTGCCGCCGACCATGGCGCCGGTCGCCAAAGTACGCGCGCTGGCCGACAATGAGGTTGTCAGCCTGGGCCCGCTTCGGGTGACGGCGCATTACACGCCCGGCCACACCCAGGGCGGCATGAGCTGGACCTGGCAATCGGCCGAGGGCGGCAAGGTCGCCAACATGGTGTATGCCGACAGCCTCACCGCGTATGCCAACAAGCCGTTTCGCTACAGCGGCAGCCCCAGCTGGCCGCAGGCGCGCGCCGAACTGGAGCGCTCGATCGAGCTGGTCGCTTCTCTGCCTTGCGACATCGTGATTTCCGCCCATCCCGAGTACAGTGGTTTGTGGGAGCGCAAGGCCGCCGCGGACATGCAGGGCCATGCCGGCTTCATCGATACGGCGGGCTGCCGCAATTATGCGGCCAAGGGCCAGGCGGGGCTGGCGGAAGTGGTTGAGGAAGAAAGTGCATCCAAATGAACTTGGG
>JAQGNM010000591.1 GCA_028291845.1 Massilia sp.
ACCGCACAACTGTTTACCTTGTTCGGCTTTGCCAATCTGGTACTGGCTGGCCGGCGATTTAAGGTCACTGAAACCCGAGTTGCGACCTGAGCGCGAAAAGGCGCCAGAAATACCGCCGATTTACCCGAAAAGCTCGCGTAGTGCTTCTGAAAAAGCGGAATCGAAACTGCGTGGCGGTCACGACGCCAAAAATGTGTGAATCGGCCGAAAACGTCGATTGATCAGCGCTTCCTTAGGGCTTCACTTCCCCGCATCACACGTAACTCTAGTTCTGCAACAGTCGCCACATCGCTTAAGACTGTAGTTCCCCACCCATATAGCTTTGATATGAGGGACGTTGGATGCGAACTTGAACGTTCGTTCGCCTCAGATCATCTTTAACTTTATACAGCTCAGATTTATTGATCCGTCAGCTATCACGAGCGTCGAACCATTCAATACATACCGTTGCGCCAAGGCGCGCAGGTCGGATTTAGACATTATTCAGTTACTACAGACGGCAATAGTGTTCAAGATGAACTATGAATATAAAATATATTCCTATTTTTTTATTTTGTTTTGCGCATGTTGTTTATGCAGCAGAGCCGACGAATCCAGAACTTAGATCGGAGTTACTTAGATATAAGGACATTGATCAGACATCTCTGAAAATGGGTCTAAGGGAGGATATGTTAAGGGTCGTGCAGCGAGAGCATAGTAAACGGTTGAGAAAAATTGCGAATAAATTTGGATGGCCTTCAATCACAATGGTTGGAAAAGACGGTTCTCAGGCCGCATGGCTTCTGGTTCAACACGCAGATGCCGATCCAGTGTGGCAAGCTGAGGCACTAAAGATGATGACTGGGCTAGTTGCCAGTGATGAGGTAAACCGTCCAGACGTGGCGTATCTCACCGACCGACTATTATCAAATGCCCACAAGCCGCAGATGTATGGAACGCAAGGCACCTGTATCGGGAAGGAAATGTGGCGCCCAGACGATATTGCTGAACCCGATAATGTTGAGCGAAGGCGGGAGCATATGAAGATGAGTACTCTAAAGGATTATGTCGCTTTTGGCATCTGGTCGAATGTGTAAGAATTTTTCAAAGAAATGACATCGGTCAGATACGGAGGCCTGTTTTGGTGACAACGCAAGAACCCTGACCGTTTGGACGGTGGATTGTAGGGACAACGAGCGTTCGATTTCTTGCACCCGCTCCGTCTCGGATGCCCCAACCCTGGGTTCGCGTCCACGCATCGCCTCTCCAGTAAATCAGCCGGCGGCAACGGGAAACACAAGAGTCGGCTAGAATCTGCCGACCCATTTATTCCCCACCGGAGAGATTTCCATGTCCGATCTGCTGCAAGTACTGCAATGGCGCTACGCCACCAAAAAAATGAATCCCGCGAAGGCCGTCCCCCAGGATAAGGTCGACTACATCGCCGAAGCGGTGCGCCTGACCGCCAGTTCAAGCGGCTTGCAGCCTTATGAATTGTTGGTTGTCACCAACCCGGCGTTGCGCGAACAGATTCAGGCGGTCGCCTGGAACCAGGCGCAAGTGACCGAGTGCTCGCACCTGCTGGTGTTCGCAGCGTGGGACAACTACACGGCCGAGCGCATCAACCAGATGTTCGACCTGGTCAACGAGGAGCGCGGCAGCATCAATGCCGGCTGGGAAGCGTATCGCCAGCAGTTGCTCAATAGCTACCCGCAGCGCGATGCGGAAACCAACTACCAGCATGCCGCCCGCCAGGCCTACATCGGCGTCGGCACCGCCCTGATCGCCGCTGCCGAGCAGCATGTCGATTGCACGCCGATGGAAGGTTTTGATCCCGCCAAGGTCGACGAGATCCTGAATTTGTCGGCGCGCGGCTTGCGCTCGGTAGTGATTCTGCCGCTCGGCTATCGTGAGGAAGCAGGCGACTGGTTAGTCAACTTGAAGAAAGTGCGGCGCCCGCGCGAGCAGTTCATCACTGAACTGGCGTAAGCGAACAGGCGTCAATAAACGCTGTATCGGCGTGCGTCTTTGCTGGCGCACGCCATTTGTTGGCTCTTTTTCCCCGTTACACTCTTGTCTGGTTGAGCTTGTTCGCATGATACTCTGGCAATTTGCTGCCAGAGCATTCAGTGAAGCCGCTAGCCCTCCACGCCATCCGTCTTTATCAGCGCTTCCTTTCGCCCTACAAGCGGTTTTGCTGCGCCTACGCGGCAGTCACCGGCCATGCCAGTTGCTCGGTCCTGGGCTACCGGGCGATCCGCCGTTTCGGCGTGTGGCGCGGACTTGGCGTACTCGACATCAGGCTGCACAAGTGCGGCGTCGCCTGCCGCCGCCATCGGCCGCTGCGCGAAGTGGCCAGGCACGGGCCGCTGGCGCGTCAATCCGGGTCGCTGCATTGCGACTTGCCCTGCGATCTGTGCAGTCCCTGCGACTTGCTCGATTGCGCGTCAGAATGGCGGCGCCGCAAGCGGCGCGACGACGCCTATGTGGTGATTCCACCGCGGACCAGCCGGCCGAACCGGCGCTGACAGGCGCGCCGGCCCGTTCTTTCGCGCAGCTGCCGCTTACGCCTTGCTCAACTTGATCTGACTCACTTCCGCCGTCAGATAACCGACCGCGGCGCCGAACTTGTCCTTGTAGTTGGCACGGATCAGTGGGTCCAAGGTGGTCTTGACGTTGGCGTGGATGCCGCCCCAGTCGCCGGCGTGTTGGAAGTTGCTCATGATGTAGGTCCAGCCATTGATTTCATCGACCGCATGCAAACCGGTCGATTCGCCGCCGGCCGGGATCGACATGATGCGCGACAAGGTCTTGGTGTCGACCTGGTAGGCCCAGAGGAAATTGTTGACGTGCTGGCTGCTGTCTTCGCCGATGAACAAGGTGCGCATCTTTTCCGAAAATTTCAGATTATCCGGATTGGCGATCTTCGCCGGGTTGGCGGTGTTGCCCAGCGCATCAGCCGCGATGTCCTCGCCGGTGATCAAGGCCTTGGTGTCGGCCGGCATCCATTCGCTGTCGATGGCGTTGCCCGCCGTATCGATCTGCCCGCCCTTCAAATTGAGCATCATGACGGCGCCGGCGTCGAGCGCCTTGGGGATCGAGATGCCGTTGCCGGGCACGTTCAATGCATTGCCGGCCACCATCGACGACTGGCAGTTTTGCAGCGCGGAATAGGCGATCTTGTCGTGGATGTTGACGGTGGTGCCTTCCATTTTCGTAAAACCCATCGAGGCGCCGACCAGGGAAGCATAGCGGTGGGTTTCCAGGAAAGCGGCCGCCTTTTGCATGTTCGGCTTGACCTTGAGCCACTCGATGCGGCCGTTGGCGGCCACCCTGGTGAAGCTGGCGTCGAGCGGGTCGGTGGTGCGTACTTCCATGATGTCGGTCGGCTTCAAGGTGTTGGCCAGCTGGCGGATTTCCGCGCTCGACGCCGAACCGAGTTTGATCCAGGTCAGTGGTGCGGCGCCGGTCGCGGCAGGGTCGAGCGAGAAGCCGGCGCCGACCTTGGCCACATACAGGCTGCCGGCCGACAGGTCCCTGGCGACATCGGCAACGAAGGCAAAATAGCCGCTGTTGGTGGCGTCGTCGCCCATGATGACGGTGCGGTTGTCCGGCATCACCTGCACCAGTTCGTGCGAGATGCGGCCCATGCAGTAATGTTTTTTGATCGAGGCGGTGCCGTCGGCATTGACGGTGATTTCCGGCAGGTGGCCGTATTTGTATGGGTTGGCGGCGGTTTCGCTGCCGTACAGATTCTTGCTGTACGCCTTGAACTGGGCGTCGCTGGATATCGTAAAAGCGTTCGGTTCGTACTCTTCGCTCGACAGGTGGGTGCCCCACGGCGACAGGCTGGCGCCGCAGGTGATCCACAGGCCGTTGACGGAGGAGGTGTCGACGTTGTGGTATTTCACCAGGCTGAGTTTGCCGGTGGCGCTGTCCTGGTCGAGGGTGAGCACGGCGATCGGCGAGGGCAGCTTGCCGTACATGCCGGTCACGCCGTCCTGCGCCCAGGTGGCGTACTCGAACTGCACCACGGCGAACACGGTGTTGCCCTTGACGCCGGCGACCTTGGCATTCGGCACCGTCAGCAGGGAGGTGCCGTCGGGCGAATCGGAAAAATACTGGCGGTTCTTGCCGGCCACGGTGGTGTCGATGATCGGCTGGTTGTTGATATCAAAATAGCCGCCGGCCAGGATGGTGCCGCCGCTGCCGTTCGGCACCAGGTCGCCCGTCATGAAAAAGGGCTGGTAGGCCAGCTTGTAGTCGATCTTCGACATGTCGAAGAAGGTGGCGGTCATGGTCGAGCCGACCGTGGTGGTGGCCATGGCGGCCGGATTGGACAAGGTCGGTGCGGCCATGCCGCTGAAGCTGACGCTGGCAAAAGCCGGTGGCGTCGTCGCCGGCGGCGTCAGCGGCGCGGCCACGGCGCCATCGCTGCCGCCGCCGCAACCGGCCAGCAGCGATGCGCTCGACAGGCCGGCCAGCGGCAGCAGGGGGGCGGCGCCAATCAATTGCAGCAGGCGGCGGCGCGAGAGATCGGTAACGGCGTTCATATTTACACTCCAGGGTGGCGGGTTGTGGAACATGGCAAAAGTGGCCGCAGTGTAGCGACGCAATATGTCAGGACGATGACCGCTGCCAATGCGTTTTTGCCGTTTTTACCTTAACTGCCGTGCGATATAATGGCCGCCGCACTCGACTTTCCCCACATCCTCATGTCTTCAGAAACCCCTCCAGGCGGCAGCGACAAGCAGAGCGGCCGCGCCATGCTGTACGACCCCACCGAACACCGCATCCGCAGCTTCGTCACCCGCGCCGGCCGCCTGTCGACCGCGCAGGCACGCGCACTCGAAGAACTGGGCCCGCGGTTTATGCTCGAATACCGCAAGGCGCCGCTCGATTTCAAGGAAGCTTTCGGCCGCAGCGCCCCGGTGATCCTGGAGATCGGATTCGGCATGGGCGCCACCACCGCGCACATCGCCAAGGCCATGCCCGACAAGGATTTTATTGGCGTCGAGGTGCACACGCCCGGCGTCGGCAGCCTGCTCAAACAAATCGGCGAGGAAGGTTTGACCAATTTGCGCCTGATCCAGCACGATGCCGTCGAAGTGCTGAACCAGATGATTGCCGATGCCTCGCTGGCCGGCGTGCACGTATTTTTCCCCGACCCGTGGCACAAGGCACGGCACAACAAGCGCCGCTTGTTGCAGACGCCGTTCGTGAAATTGTTGGCCGAGAAGCTGGCGCCTGGTGGCTATCTGCATTGCGCTACCGACTGGGAAGATTACGCGGTGCAGATGCTCGAGGTGTTGGGTTCGGAGCCGCTGCTGCAAAACACCGCGGACGGCTATGCCCCGCAACCCGAATATCGCCCACTGACAAAATTCGAAAACCGCGGCATCAAGCTGGGGCACGGGGTGTGGGACCTGGTGTTTATCAAACAAAAGTAAAAACCTACTTTTGTTTGGGACTGATCAGTACGCCAAGAGAAAACCGGCTTAGAGGCGCAAGGCTAGTCAGACAAAAACGCCTGGCGAAGCCGGTCATTTTAGGGGGAACGCAAACCCGATTCATATCTGATTTCGCCTCGGGGTTCGGCGCGCCGCCTTCGGGGCGGCGCCTGGCCTCCCCTGCAAGGTCGCTTCGTCGCCGTTTTCAACCCACACAATGCTGATGTTTCACTTGTAAAAATGCTTATACAAAAGTGAAAACTGCTTCTGTTTAGGACTGATCAGTGAACAAAAGTTGAGACCAGCTTGGAGGGTCAGGGCAACGAGCGCATCCCCCCGAGGCGAACTCCGGGTGAAACGGGTTGCGTCCCTGAAAAACCTCGGCTTTGTTGAGGGCTTTTCACCTGACTAAACCAAACAAAAGTAGGGGTTCACTTTTGTTTGATTGTTAGCTCATCTCGTTGATGATGGCGACAATCTCGTCGCCGTAGGAAACAAGTTTCTTCTCGCCGACGCCGGTCACGCCCCGTAAAGCGTCGATCGACGACGGTTTGACCTTGGCGATTTCGCGCAAGGTCGCATCGACAAAGATGACGTACGCCGGCACCCCATGCGAGCGCGCCGTTTCCACTCGCCACCAGCGCAGTTTTTCGAAAATCGCCTGTTCGGATTTCGACAGTTCCATTTCCGGATGGGCCTTGGCGGAGGCGCCCGGCGTGCGTTTCGGCTTGACCGGTTTTTGGTATTGCCGCAACTGCACCTGCTGCCCGCCCTTGAGCACCGGCCGCGCCGCATCGGTCAGTTTCAAGGAACTGTAGACTTCGTGGTCGACGGTGACGAGGCCGAGGGCGATCGCCTGGCGCAAAATGGCGCGCCATTCCTGCTCGGTTTTGTCGGCGCCGATGCCGTACACCGACAGGGAATCGTGATGCCACTGGGTGATGCGTTCGGTCGACACACCGCGCAGCACATCGATGACGTGGCCGGCGGCAAAACGCTGGTCGACCCGGTAAATTGCCGACAACAGCTTTTGCACGGGCACGGTGCCGTCGAACGACACCGGCGGTATCAGGCAGGTGTCGCAGTTGCCGCACGGCGTGGCGCGTTCGCCGAAATATTCCAGCAGGCGCACCCGCCGGCAACTCAGCGTTTCGCACAGGCCCAGCATGGCGTCGAGCTTCATGCCCAGCACCCGTTTAAAACCGTCGTCGGCGTCGGACTCGTCGATCATCCGGCGCTGCAGCACCACGTCCTGCAAGCCGTAGGCCATCCAGGCCGACGCCGGCAAGCCGTCGCGGCCGCCCCGTCCCGTCTCCTGGTAATAACCCTCGATGCTTTTCGGCAGGTCGAGGTGGCAGACAAAACGCACGTCCGGCTTGTCGATGCCCATGCCGAAGGCGATGGTGGCGACCATCACGATGGACTCTTCGCGCAGGAAACGGGCCTGGTTCGCGCTTCGTTTGGCGTACTCCATGCCGGCGTGGTCCGGCAGGGCGCGGATGCCGTTTTCATTGAGAAAATCGGCCGTCTCGTCGACCTTTTTGCGCGACAGGCAATACACGATGCCGGCGTCGCCCGCGTGCTCGGTGCTGATAAAGTCCAGTAGCTGTTTGCGGCCGTTGGCCTTCTCGACGATCTGGTAGCGGATGTTCGGGCGGTCGAACGACGAGACGAACTGGCGCGCGTCTTCCAGTTGCAGGCGTAGGGCGATTTCAGCGCGGGTCTGGTGGTCGGCGGTGGCGGTCAGCGCGATGCGCGGCACGTTCGGAAAGCGCTCGTGCAGAATCGACAGTTTTATATA
>JAQGNM010000223.1 GCA_028291845.1 Massilia sp.
AAAACGCACATCGCCCTGGATGCTCGCTGCACCCACGCCATTGACCCGCACTGGCCCGCCGCCAATCGCCCCGGCGGCCAGGAAGTACGACGCCGACGACGCATCGCCCTCGACGTGGATGGTGCCGGGGCTGGCATATTTCTGCCCCGGCCGCACCGTGAACGAGGCCCAGCCGTCCTGCTCGACGCTCACGCCGAAGCGGCGCATCAGATTCAAGGTGATCTCGATATAAGGCTTTGAAATCAGTTCCCCTTCCACCGTGATGGTGACCGCGTGCTCGCGCGCCATCAGCGGCGCCGCCATCAGCAGCGCTGTCAAAAACTGGCTCGACACATTGCCGCGCACAGCCAGCTCGGACGCATGAATATGGCCACGGCGGATCCGCAGCGGCGGAAAGCCCGGCTCTCCGGTGTATTCGATCTGCGCGCCGACCGCATTCAAGGCGTCGACCAGGTCGCCGATCGGGCGCTCGTGCATGCGCGAGACCCCGTGCAGGGTATAGTCGCCGCCGATCACGGCCAGCGCCGCAGTCAACGGGCGGATCGCGGTGCCGGCGTTGCCCATGAAGAGGTCGGCCTCGTGCACCGGCAGCACGCCATCGGCGCCGTGCACCAGGTAGGAGCCCGCGCCCTCGCCGATCTCTTCCCACTTGATGCCCAGCGCATGCAGGGCGCCCAGCATCACCATGGTGTCGTCGGAGGCCAGCAGGCCGATGATGGTGGTGCTGCCGCCGGCCAGCGCGGCAAGCAGCAGGGTGCGGTTGGAAATCGACTTCGAACCCGGCAGGGTGACCTCGCCCTCGGCGTGAATGGCCGGTTGCAGGTCGATGTGCCCGGGGTAGTTTTTTTGCTGCGTCATTCTGATCCTTGAATTATTCGGCAGTTTATTCGGCAGTTATGCGGCAGCTTATTCGGCACTTGACGGCGCCGGCTGCTCGGCCTTTTCGATTTCTCCCGTCCAGGCGCGGCGCGCGCGGCGGGCGTTGGCGTAGACCGCCTCGAGGGCGGCGCCGTCGCCGTCGGCCAGCTTGCCGCGCAGCGCCGTCAATTGTGCCAGATAGGCGTCCAACTCACCGAGCAGCGCGTCGCGGTTGGCCAGCGAGATATCGCGCCACATCTCGGCAGACGATCCGGCGATGCGGGTGAAATCGCGAAAGCCGCTGGCGGCGTACTGAAACAGCAGCTCGGCGTGCGGCTTGTTGGCGATGTCGTCGACCAGCGCGAACGCCAGCAGATGCGGCAAATGGCTGACGGCGGCGAACACCCGGTCGTGCTCTTGCGGGCTCAAATGATGGATCAGCGCGCCGCAGGCTTGCCAGGCGCCCGCCACCAGTTCGACGTCGCCGACACGGTTCTCCGGCAGCGCCGTGATGACCGTTTTTTTGCCGACGTACAGGTCATCGATCGCCGCGTCGGGCCCGTTCGACTCGCGCCCGGCAATCGGGTGGCCCGGCACGAACTGGCCGATCTTGTTTCCCAGCGCGGCGCGGGCGGCATGCACGACGTCGCCCTTGGTGCTGCCGGCATCGGTGACCACCGTGTGCGGCTCCAGATACGGCTCGAGCGCGGCGAGGATCGCCTGCGTCTGCGCCACCGGGGCGGCGATCAGGACCAGCGAGGCGCCACGCATGGCCTGTTCGCTCGAGACGGTGATGCTGTCGACGATGCCCAATTCCAGCGCCCGTTCGAGCACCTTTGGCGAGCGCCCCATGCCGACCACTTCGCCGACCGCGCCGGCTTTTTTCAGGGACAGCGCGAACGAGCCGCCGATCAAGCCGACGCCGATGACGACGACTTTGCCAAGCATCAGCCCAACACCTTTTTCAGCGCCGCGATGAAGATGGCGTTTTCCGCCGGCAGGCCGATCGATACGCGCAGCCAGTTCGGCAAGCCGTAGTTGCCGACCGGACGCACGATCACGCCGAGCTTGAGCAGTTCGAGGTTGACGCGGGCGCCGGCGTCGGGCGCATCGCCGACCCGCACCAGTACGAAATTGCCGAACGACGGCACGTACTCGAGGCCCAGTTCGTCGAATGCTTCGACGAACTGGCGGTAGCCGGCGCTGTTGTTGGCGGCGCCCCTGGCGAGAAATTCCTTGTCGTTGAGTGCGGCAATCGCCGCCGCCTGCGCCAGCGAATTGACGTTGAACGGCTGACGGATGCGGTTCATCAGGTCCGTCAGCGCCGGCTGGGCAATCGCAAAGCCGACCCGCAGGCCGGCCAGGCCGTAGGCTTTGGAGAAGGTGCGCGACACCATCAGGTTCGGGTAGCTGCGCACCCAGTCGGCCGACTCGAATTGATGCTCGGCGTCGAGGTACTCGTTGTACGCTTCGTCGAGCACGACGATGACGTGCGCCGGCACCTTGTCGAGAAACGCCTGGATCTGCGCGGCGGGAATGAAGGTGCCGGTCGGGTTGTTGGGGTTGGCGATGAACATCAGCCGGGTGTCATCCTCGATGGCCGCCAGCATGGCGTCCAGATCGTGACCGTACTCCCTGGCCGGCACCTCGATGGCGCGCGCGCCGACGCCCTGGGTCGCAAGGGCGTAGACGGCGAACGAGTACTGCGAGTACACCACCGACTGGCCGGCGGCGACAAAGGCGTGCGCGGCGATTTCGAGGATGTCGTTACTGCCGTTGCCAAGCGTGATCCAGTCGGCCGGCACCTTGTAGCGTTTCGACAGCGCCGCTTTCAATTCGAAGCCGTTGGCGTCGGGGTAGCGTCCCAGCTCGGCAGCGGCGGCGGCCATCGCCTGGCGGCTCGACTCGGGCAGGCCGAACGGATTTTCGTTGGAGGCCAGTTTGACGATGGCTGCTTCGTCGAGGCCGAACTCGCGCGCCACTTCGGCGATCGGCTTACCGGCTTGATAGGGGGCGATGGCGCGAACGTAGTCGGGGCCAAATTGATCGATCATAAAAACTCTCTTTTAAAATTTACAGGCTGACCGGGTACGATCCCAGCACCTTGAAAAACGCCGCGCGGTCTTTCAGCTCGATGAGCGCCTTGGCGACGGCGGGATCGAAGCCATGACCCTCGATGTCGACATAAAAATAGTAGTCCCAGGTGCCGATGCGCGCCGGGCGCGATTCGAAACGGGTCATCGATACGCCGTTGGTGGCCAGCGGCGCCAGCATTTCGTAGACGGCGC
>JAQGNM010000083.1 GCA_028291845.1 Massilia sp.
TTGGACCGGGGTCGGACCGCCATTCAAAAGACGACTTTTGTTGTCCTGTGTGCCCACCTCCATCTTGCTCTTTTTGGAGCTTTCATGTTCGGGGGCGAGGCGTTACTCCTCATGACAGGTTTGGCCTGATCAGAACCGCCAAGATAAAACCAGCTTAAAAACGCAAGACCAGTCAGCCAAAAATCACTGGCGGAGCCAGATGATTTTTGAAGGAAAAACACGCTTAGTTGCGGCGCGCTAGCGCCGCGGGCGCCGTTGCTCAACGCGGGCACGAACGGTAATAACCGTGAACGTAAGTACCATTGCTCCGGTAATAACCATTGACATAGCACTGGCCGCCTGACGAGGTGGTTGTCGTCGTGGTTGTACCCACGAGCTCGTTGACAATATCATTTGCTTCGCAGGGCTTGCCATCGTGGTCGCGATCCAGGTACGTATGACCTTGCGCATAAAGCTGCAGTGCCAGCGTTTTGCTAATTGTGCTGCAGCGGTAGATGCCCGTGTCGGCCACTACCGTAATTGAGGGCGAAAATATCACGATACTGACACTGTCGCTGACCGCCGTGGTCGATTTACCATCGTTCACTGAGAGCTTCACATCATAGACGCCCGCCACATCAGGCACGAAAGTGGCTTTAACCGTAGTTGCCATGCTCAAGGGCGCAGTGCTGGTGGCTGGCCTTGAAACAACGCTCCAAGCGTAGCTGAGCATGTCTCCGTTCGCGTCCTTGCTGAGACTGCCGTCAAGCGTGATGAGGGCGCCGGGATAGCCACTTTGATCCACTCCGGCGTTCGCCACCGGCAACGTATTAAGTTGCGTGGGTGGTGCCGTGGCCGTTATAAACGTCGTCGCTGCGCCACTGTCGAGCGTTCCGTCGTTTACGATCACGGTGGCAGCGTAGATGCCGGCCATGTCTGCGATGAAGGTTGCCTTCGAACTAGTTACACTTAGTAAAGCGGTGCTGCCCGCGGGCCGCGAAGTGAAGGCCCAGCGATATGTCAACGATTTCCCAGAAGCGCTTTTGCTCGCGCTTGCATCGACTGCGACTGCCGCACCCACCAACACACTTTGATTCGCGCCGGCGCTGGCGACAGGCGGTACCACAGCGGGACTTGCGGCTGCTGATATGCTGACCTGGTCGGCCGCACTGTCGGCCCTGCCATCGTTAACGACGAGGGCTGCGACGTATGAGCCGACAACGTCGGCGATAAAAGTCGGTGTCTTGGCCGTAGCCAACAGAATCGAAGCCGAACTGCCTGCCGGCTTACTTATCAGCGTCCATCGGTAGCCGAGTGGGTCGCCATTGGCATCGGAACTGGCCCCTCCGTCCACGGTTACCGTGGCCCCGACGATCACCGACTGATCGGGGCCAGCATTAGCGGACGGGATAGCATTATTGACATTGAGGGTTGCAGTGGTAACGGGCGCCACGCTGGCAGCCGCCGCACCGCCGTTTGCGCCACCGCCACCGCCACAGCCGCTTAATAAAGTGGCCAATACAAGCAATAATGCTTTTGAACGAGGTTTCATTTTGACCAATTGTTATCAATAAAAAACAATTATTGATTAGTCTAATGAAATAAACAACAAAAACCGAGTCTTGTAAATTAATTACAACGGAGAAGAGGTAACGCCTTCATGGATTGTAAGCAGACTAACCGTCAAGACCGGTCTACTACAGATGCAATCTTCTCATCATCAAACATAAACTCCGACCTCCCCTCCATCGCCACCTCCGAGCCCGCCTTCGGCCCGTCCGGCACGTCCACCGCCAGGGTGCCGTTGAACACGATGGTCGCAATCACCTTGTCGGGATCGAACTCCAGCGACAGGATATTTTGCCGCCGCTTTGAAAACATGGCGGTCGACGACTGGGCGAGCGTGCGAAACGCCGCGATGCCCGCCGTTTCGTGCGTTTTGACATCCTGGGCGTAGTTATCGAAGCGCACGTCGTCGCTGAGCACGGCGGCCATGCCGTCGATGTCGAAGATGTTGTAGGCGGCGATGTAGCGTTCGATCAGGTGCTGGCGGTCGGTATCGTTCATGGCGTTTCTCCGGTGAGGACAGAATATTTCTTCAATCTTATCAAACGCGCTATGCTTACGGCATCGACACGACCATTTTGAAAAACCCATGGCCGATTCACCCCGCAAGCGCAGTATCCCCTGGCGCAGCGCCTGCATGCTGCTGGCAGCCTTCCCGGTGTTTGCCGCCGAGCGGCCGGCGGTGCTGCCCGACACCATCGAACAGCGCGTGCTCGCCTGCACCAGCTGCCACGCCAAGGCCAGCGCGCCGGATCCCTTCTTCCCGCGCATTTCCGGCAAACCGGCCGGCTACCTGTACAACCAGCTGATCAATTTCAAGGAAGGCCGGCGCCAGTATCCCTTGATGATCTACATGGTCGATCACCTGCCCGAGGCCTATCTGAAAGAAATCGCCGAGTATTATTCCGCCCAGCATTTGCCAACTCCGCCGGTTCAGCCCAGCAACGTCAATCCCGCCGTGCTGGAGCGCGGGCGCCTGCTGGTGCTGGAGGGCGACAAAGCCTTGCAAGTTCCGGCGTGCATCGCCTGTCATGGCGAGCGCCTGACCGGGGTCAAGCCGGCGATTGCGGGGCTGGCGGGCTTGCCGCGCGATTACATCAACGCCCAGTTCGGCAACTGGCGCAACAAGACCCGCCGCGCCCTCGCGCCCGATTGCATGGGCGTGATCGCCAACCGGCTCAGCCTGGCCGACGTCGCCGCCGTTTCCAGCTGGATCGCGCAGCGCCCGCTGCCGGCCGATATGGCGCCGGCCGACGCCGTGCGCCGCCCCTTGCCGCTCGCCTGCGGCAGCGCACCGGAGTGAAGCATCCATGAAAAAAGCCTTGTGGCTGCTTGCCGCCCTGATCGTTCTACTGGCCGCCTGGGCCGTGTTGTCGTGGCCGCGCGAGGAATATGTAGCGTCGACCTCGGCCGCGGTCACCCCGGCCACCCTGGCCCGCGGCGCCTACCTGGCGCGCGCCGGCGACTGCATGGCCTGCCACACGGCGCGCGGCGGTCCCGCCTACGCCGGCGGCAGGTCGCTGCAAACGCCGTTCGGCAGCATCGCCGCGCCCAACATCACGCCCGACCGCGCCACCGGCATCGGCGCCTGGAGCGCCGACGACTTCTGGCGTGCCCTGCACAACGGCAAGTCGCGCGACGGCCGCCTGCTGTATCCCGCCTTCCCCTACACCAATTACACCAGGGTGACGCGGCCGGATGCCGACGCCCTGTTCGCCTACCTGCAATCGGTGCCGGCGGTGCGCCAGGCAAACGCGCCCCATCAGTTGCGTTTTCCGTACAACACGCAGGCGGCGCTGGCGGCCTGGCGCCTGGTGTATTTCAAGCCCGCCGTGTTTGCAGCGCAGCCGGCCCGAAGTGCCGAATGGAACCGCGGCGCCTATCTGGTCGAGGGCCTCGGCCACTGCAGCGCTTGCCACTCGGCGCGCAACGCCGCCGGCGCCGGCGATCAGTCGCTTGGCGGCGGTCTGATTCCCGTGCTCAACTGGTATGCGCCGTCGCTGACATCCGACGCCGAAGCGGGCCTGGGCAGCTGGGCCGTGCCGGACATCGTCGACCTGCTGCACACCGGCATATCCAACCGCGCCACCGTGTTCGGGCCGATGGCAGAAGTGGTCGGGCGCAGCCTGCAGTATCTGGACAAGCCGGACATCACGGCGATGGCGGTGTATTTGAAATCGCTGCCGGCAACGCCGGCGCAAAAACGGCCGGTCGAGCAGACCGGGGAGCTGGCGCAAGTCCTCGAACGCGGCAAGAAATCGTATGAGACCCATTGCATCGACTGCCACGGCGCCGACGGCAAGGGCCTGCCGCCGCACTACCCGCCCTTGGCCGGCAACCGCGCCCTGCGCATGGACTCGGCGGTCAATCCCATCCGCATCGTTCTCAACGGCGGCTTCGCCCCCGGCACGGCCGGCAATCCGCGGCCCTACGGCATGCCGCCGTACAGCCACCTGATGAATGACACGGAAGTGGCGGCGGTGGTCACCTACCTGAGGAACAGCTGGGGCAACCAGGCGCCGCCGGTGGCCGCGCGGGACGTCAATCGTTACCGCAGTACGCCGGTCGATTGAGGCAGCCGCTTATTCACACCAACTTCACACCAACTTCACACCAACTTCACACCAACTCGGCAAAGCCGATGCGGTCGGTGCTGGCGTTCCTGGCATCTTCCACGCCGATTTTGTGACTCGATAACAGCGCCTCGAGCGACGCGTTCATGGTGTGGCAGCCGGCATCGCGGCCGCTGTTCATGCGCGCGCGGATGCCGGCGATATCGCCCGCCTCCAGCAGGGCCATCAGCGCCGGTGCCGGCGTCAGGCATTCGGTGGCCACGTGGTAGCGGTTGCCTTCGATGGAGGGCAGCAGTGCCTGGCACAGCACGCCGCGCAGCGCATGCGCCAGCGCCTGGGTCTGGGCATCCTGGTTGCCCAGCAGGCGGATCATTTTTTGCAGGCCCATCTCGGTAGAGCGCGCGTGCAGCGACGCCAGCACCAGCGGTCCCGATTCGGCCAGCGCCAGCGCTTCCTGCGCCGTCTGGGCATCGCGGATTTCGCCGATGACGATCACGTCCGGGCGCTCGCGCAGGGCGTCCAGCGCCCCCAGGTAATAACTGTCGACGTCGCCGTCGATGCCCACTTCGCGCTGGGTGATGATGGATTTGCGCTGCGGGATCAAGGTTTCCACCGGATCCTCGATGGTGATGATGTGGCCCGAGCGGTGCTTGTTGATGTCGTCGATCATCGATGCGATGGTGGTCGACTTGCCCTGGCAGGTGTCGCCAATGATCAACACCAGCCCGGAGCTCAGCTTGGCGAACGCCTGCTCGTCGGCGTGCAGGCCGAGGCCGGCCAGCGCCAGCGGCTCCTTGGGAAAGCGCCGGATCACGCAACCGAGGCGCTTTTTCCCTTGAAAGGTAAAACAGTTGGCGCGAATGCGCGCCGTGTGCAGGTCGATCGAGCGGTCGAAGGCGCGCTCGGCGATTCGCTCGCCCCAGTTCGGCTCGATGACTTCGAAAAACTCTTCCAGTTCTTCGCGGGTGATCGGCGAATCCGTCACCGCCACCAGGCCCTTCGGCTGGCGCAGCATCAAGGGACTGTTCTGGTGAATGATGATGTCGGAAAAGATCAGGCGCGAGTTCAGCAAATGCAAAATCTGCTCGACCAGGGTGCCGAACACCGGATGGTCTTCATTTTCGACATACGACAAGGTGCGAATCTGGGAGGACTGGTGGTTTTCCATCGGGCGGCGTCGACTGGATCATGAAATCAAGCTGTTGATTATAAGACCAGACGGGGAAAAAAGATTGCAATATCGAAATAATATGTGGCGCAAAAAGTACTTGGCAAAGCCGGCTGCGGGGCGCACGATGAGATTCCCGCTTCGTGTCTACCGCCGGAGGTCGCCGTGAAACATTCGCACCAGTTGCTGCTCGCCCTTGCCGCCCTGGTGGCGGCGCTCGTCTTGTTTTTCTGGCCGCGCAGCACGGCCGCCGCATCGCGCCCGGCAAGCGCCCACCATCAATCGGCCGAACTCAGCGAAATCTGTTGCGGTGGCCCGTCTTCAAATCCAGGGAAAATTTCACGCCGCCCTCGCTGATGGTGATATCGTCCGGCGGCTCGTCTCCGGCCAGCGCGCCGGCAATCAGCGGCAGTCCTTCGCCCTTGCGCAATAAATCGTCGCAACGCTCGTAGACATTCTTGATGCCGGTACCGGCCATCAGGGCCTGGACGATAGCGACTTTCCAGGCTTCGACGGCGCCGGACTGGAATTGACAGATCAGGTAGCCGTCGGCCCCCTTGCCGAATGATTCGACGATCAGGCCGGACAAGCGGTCCTGGTCGCTGTCGACGCGGCGCACCAGTTGGTCCGGACGCGCCCTGGCGGCGGCCGCTTCGGTGCGCTTCAAGGCGGCCTGCACGCGGCCCTTGATCAGGGCGTGATCGACCGGTTCGGCTTCATTGTAGGTCCACACGCGGGCGCGGATTTGCGAGTGCGAGTTGTAGGCGGCGCGGGCGATGAACTGTTTGGACGACGACTGCACCACGGCGGTGGCGCCCGGCTTCATTTTTTCGTTCGGCTTGCCGTCGACTTTTTCGACGGCCGAGGCGTAGATCAAGGGGTCGCCGGCAAGGATGGCTTTTTCCTTGCCCTGTTTGATGGTGATAAATAGCATGCGAGTCCAGTGTAATCGAGGAAAACGGGCGCCAGGCGCGCCCCGGGCGCCATGATACCCGCTGAGCGCCGACGGCGAGCCGTTCAGGCGGTCAAATTGCATTCTGTGCCACGGCAAGCGCACTCTGTCGCAAACGGCGCAGGCGCCAACCGGCGCTTTTATACACTGGCTGCATTCAACAACAACAGGAATTCGCCATGACCGTCCGCCCCCTGCCCCGCCGCCGCTTCGCCCTGCTGCTCGCCCTCAGTGCCGGCGCCCTGACCGTTCCCTCCACGCCTGCCATGGCCGGCCGCTGGAACAGCAACAACATCGAAGGCAACGGCCGTATCAAAACGGAAAGCCGTGCGGTCGCCGGCTTTCACGGCGTGTCGATGGCGCTGCCGGGCAGCGTCGAGCTGCGCATCGGCGCCACCGAATCGCTGACCATCGAAACCGACGACAACCTGCTGCCGCTGATCGAAACAGTGGTGGAAAACGGCACCTTGCAGATCCGCCCCAACAAACGCAACCTCGGCCTGAACAGCCGCCACATGAAACTGGTGGTGCAAGCCAGAAGCATCGACCGGCTGGCGCTGGGCGGCTCGGGCCGCATCAGCGCCGACGCCTTGAAAGGATCGAACGTCACCATCGACCTGGGCGGCTCCGGCAATATCGACGTCAAGAACATCGACGCCGCCAGCCTGTCGGTCGACCTGGGCGGCAGCGGCGAACTGAAAGTGGCGAACGGCCGTGCCGGCAAGCTGTCGGTGTCGATCGCCGGCTCCGGCAACGTCGACCTGGGACGCCTGCAAAGCACCTCGGCCAGCGCCAGCATCGCGGGCTCCGGCGACGCCACGTTCGCCGTACGCGATAACCTCGACGTGTCGATCGTGGGGTCGGGTAATGTCACTTACTCGGGCAATCCGCGGGTCAGCCGCTCTGTGATGGGAAGCGGGACAATCAAACAAAAGTGAAAACCTACTTTTGTTTGGACTGATCGGTACACCAAGGGGAAAACCGGCTTAGAGGCGCACGGCTGGTCAGGCAAAAAAACCCGGCAGAGCCGTAATGCCGTTCAGTTAAGCACGATCGGCCCGACCGCCCGTGTGATTTGCATGCATGGGACAGGCACCCTCCGGTGCCAGTCCCCCTACTAATAGCCGCCCGGATCCTCAGCAG
>JAQGNM010000096.1 GCA_028291845.1 Massilia sp.
ATTTGTCGATCAGCGGCAAACTCGAACTGTTAGTTCGCCTCAAAATAAAAATGGGACAGGCACCTCCGGCGCCAGTCCCCCTCCTGCTTAAAACGCGTGCCGCACACCCACCGACAACGCCGACGGATCGCTGCCCGGCGCCGTCGTCGGCGGCGTCACATTGGTGCTCGACGAATTCAAGCCGAACACGCCGGCATTGTTGTTATCGAGCTTCGCATACGAGGCATACAGATTGGTCCGCTTCGACAAATTGTAGGTGTACGCCAGCGCCACCGCGTTGCCCTTGGCGTTGTTCAACTCCACCTTGTTCTGCTGATAAGTGACGAAGAATTTGTTGGCAGCCATGGTGTAGGTGGCGCCGATGTTGATCTGCTCGAACTTGTTGTTCGCACCCGTCGGATCGGCCGCCAGGTAGCCGCCCTTGACTTCGAAGTCGCCGAATTTGTAAGCGGCGCCGAAGGCCGTTTCCTTGTCCTTGCCGGCCAGCAGTCGATTGTATTCATGGTTACCGAGGCCGACGTACAAGCCGCCGTTGGTGTACTGGCCGGCGATGCCGCGCAGGTTCAGGCTGTCGGCGGTGACCGGCACCGCAGGCGAGCTTTGCTCGCCGGCGGCGTAGGCGGCCAGCAGCGAGAAGCCGCTGTAGGGGTTGCTCTTGTAGTTGACCGAGTTCGACAGGCGGCGGGTCAGGCGGCCGGTGGCGCCGAAGGCCGACAGGTTCGAGCCATAAAAGCCCTGGCCGAACGGGTCGCTGGCGGCGGCGATCGCCGCGATCGGCGAGTATTCGCGGCCGATGGTGAGGGTGCCGTACGCGCTTTCCAGGCCGACCACCGAGCGGCGGCCGAACAGGGCGGCGTCGCCCACGCCGGTGTCGAGTGCGTAGCCTGCTTCGAGATTGTAGATCGCCTTCAATCCGCCGCCGAGATCTTCGGTGCCGCGAAAGCCGAAGCGGCTGCTCGACTGGTTGCCGGAATTGAGCTGCAAGGTCTTCTTGCCATTCGGCGCGCCGGTGTCTTCCTTCGACAGGGCCGCGTCGAGCACGCCGTAAATGGTGACGTTTGATTGGGCGGTTGCCAACAGCGGGGCAGCCGCGAGGACGGCGATTGCCGCGATTGCTCGGCTTTTGAATTGCATGTGGATCTCCAGGTTGAAGTGCGGGCGGTTCACATGAACCCCCGTGATCGACCGAGATCGTAAGCAATCAATATGTCATGCTGATGACAGAAAACAATTTTTCAGTCGGTGCGTACCAGCAGCGGCAGGATGATGTCGATGCGCGTGCCGTGCGGCTCGTCGCTGTTGATGCTGATGTCGCCGTTCATGTCGAGCACCCGCTCGCGCATGCCGACCAGGCCGAGGGAGGCCGCCTTGTCCAGGTCGCCAGGCTGGATGCCGCGGCCGTCGTCGCGCACCGTCAGCAGCACCTCGCCATTGACCCGGTACAGGGTGATGGTGACGTTGGCGGCGTTGGCGTGGCGGGCGATGTTGGTGAGGGCTTCCTGCACGATGCGAAAGATGGCGGTGCTGGCCGAGTCGCCCAGGCGCAACTCGGCTTCGTCCGCGTACAGCGTGCATTCGATGCCGTAGCGCGTGACGAATTCATCACGCAAGCCTTGCAACGCAAAGAACAGGCCGCCTTCGTCGAGCGAGCGCGGGCGCAGGTTGGTGGCGATGCGGCGCAGTGAGTTGATGGCGGTGAGCAGGTTTTGCTCCATGCCGTCGAGCAGCTTGTTGCTGTTGCGGTTATTGTCCATGCGCAGCAGGGTCAGGTCCATGCGCAGGGTCGCCAGCAACTGGCCGAGGTCGTCGTGCAATTCGCGGGCAATGTGGGTGCGTTCCTGTTCGCGGATGGTTTGCAGTGCCGACGACAGCTGGCGCAACTGGGTGTGCGAGCGGCTCAGCTTTTCGTGCACCTCCTGGCGGTCGGTGACGTCGCGCAGGATGATGGTGTGGATGGCGGCGCCGTTTTCGATGACGGACGAGGCCGAGCCCTCGATGGGGAAGGTGGTGCCGTCGGCGCGCACGCCTGAAATGGCGTAGTCGGTGGCGCGCCGGCCGACCCTGCCGCTGTCGCCGAAATACGGCGGCGGCCCGTCGCTGTTGACTGGCAGCGGCGTCAGGAAGCGCGCCAGCGGCGCGCCGCGCATGGCCTCGACCGTGGTGGCAAACATGGCCGCCGCCGATGGATTGGCCATCAGGATCGTGTTGGCGTTGTCGGTGGAAATGATTGCTTCCGATGCGTGGGCGATGATGTCGTCGGCATGATCGGGAAAGTGGCGCGGGCGCAGCGCCAGCGCATAGGCGGCAGCGGCGCCGGCGGCGGCGCCGGCGCCGACCAACAGGGCGGATGACATGGAACGGTTCATGGTGCGATCAAATAATAGTCATAATGCGACCATTCTTGACGCTTGCAGGATACCGCCGTTGCGAATGCGCAGGTGCGCGCACCGTCGAAAAAAATCCCTCGAAACGGTTTTTATTGCAGCTACATTTGCTTGAAAAGATGCAAAAAGCTGCGGCTCACTTCGAGCTTGTCCGATTTCCCCTTGATCATCACCAGGTGGCGACCGCGCAAGTCGCGGGTGACCCCTTCGATGGCATTCACGTTCACCAGGGTGGCGCGGTGGATCTGCCAGAACAGCGCCGGGTCGAGTTCCTCGGCCAGGTCGCGCACCGGCTTGCGGATCAGCGCTTCGAATTTTTCCGTCTGCACGCAGGTATATTTCTCGTCGGAGCGGAAGAACAAAATGTCTTCCACCGGGATCATGCGCAAATCCTGGCCGATGCTGGCCTGGATCCATTGCAGATAGGTGGGCTTGGGCGCCGCCATTTTTTCGGCCAGCTGCGACAGCATCTGCGTCACGCTGTCGTTGACCATGGCCTTCGGCTGCCCCAGGCGTTCTTTGAGGCGCTCGACCGTCACCTGCAGGCGCTCCTGCTCGGGCGGCTTGAGCACGTAATCGACCGCGCCCCGTTCGAACGCTTCGACGGCGTACTGGTCGTAGGCGGTGACGAACACGATGCTGCTCTGGTTGCCGATCTGGCGAGCGGCGTCCATGCCGTTGGTGCCGGGCATGCGGATGTCGAGAAAGGTCAGATCCGGTTTGAGCTGGCGCACCAGCTCGACGGCCTCTTCGCCATTCTTGGCTTCGCCGACGATGTCGAGCTCAGGCCAGACTTGTCCCAAACGCATGCGCAGCTGGTCGCGCATCAATCTTTCGTCGTCGGCAATGATTGCAGTAGGCATACGGAGTCGGTGGAATAATCAGGTGCGGGTTGAAAATCGGATGTGCCAATTATTCAATACATCGGCGTATTAAGCAATGCTCGCCGCAGCCCGCCGGCCTCAAGCCTGGCCGGTGCGCGAGACGTGGTAGGGCACCTCGACGGTGGCGATCACCCCGCTCGGCGTATTGGCGGCGATGTGCAGCTGGCCAGATTCGCCATGCAGCAATTTCAAGCGCTCGCGGATGGTCGGCAGACCCAGGCCGGTGCCGTCGCTGGGCACCACGCCGAAGCCGACGCCGTCGTCGGTGACGATCACGCGCAGCTTGTCGCCCCTGACCTCGGCCACCACCGACAGGCTGCCGCCTTCGGGCTTACACTCGAGACCGTGCTTGATGGCGTTCTCGACCATCGACTGCAGCATCATCGGCGGAAACTCTGCGCTGCGCAGCTCGTCGGGGATGTGCAGGTCGACAGTGAGCCGTTCTTCCATGCGCATTTTCAGCAGGTTCAGGTAGGCCTTGACCATGTCCACTTCGCGGCCCAGGTTGGTCACCACGGCGTTGTCCCGCATTTGCGGCAACACCGCGCGCAGGTACTGAATCAGGCTTCTTTGCATGGCCGAAGCGCGCGGCGGGTCGGTCTGGATCAGGTATTCCACCGAAGCGAGGGTGTTGAACAGAAAGTGCGGCTCGACCTGCGCTTGCATCATCTGCATCTTCGCCTCAGACAGTTGCCGCTGCATCGATTCGCGCTCGACGGCGGCGTTGGCGGTCTGGGTCAGCGCCTCGGCGCGCTTCTTGCCGCCCACCAGCGCCTTCATGGCGAACAGGGCCAGCACCAGCAGGGTGACAAAGCTCTTGAACCAGGTCGATGCCTGCTTGTGATAGCGCGACACCTTGGCTTCGGCGGCGTCGTCGACGGCTTCCTCGATGGCTTTGGACAATTCCTCGCCGATTTGCGGCGGCAGCGCGATGTGCACTTCGTCGCTGGCCAGCGACTTGGCCGAGGTGGCGGCCCTGGCGGCCGCTTTCGCCGCCGCGGCGATCTCTTTCGGCGTCATCGGCTGGGCCGGTGTTGCCGGTGTTTCCGGTGTCTCCGGTGTTTCCGGCGTCTCCGGCACCGCTGGCGCCGCGGGTGCTTCCGGTGCTTCCGGCGCCTCCACTACGGCCGCGCCGCGCTTGCTCTTGTTGCGCGGATTAAAACGGATGCCGCTGTCGTCGATGACGATATTGGTTTCCGGCTCTTTCTTGGCTTTCTTGTCCGAGCGCACCACGACTTCTTCGCCGCCACCGGAAAACAATTCATCCTGCAAGATTTTGCCTGCGATCAGGGCGAGCGCGGCGAACAGGAAGAACTTCCACCACGACAGCTGACTGACCCAGGTGGCGGTAGCGTCGAACAGGCGGTGCAGCGATCCGAAGATGCCGGCCAGCGGGGGTGGTAAGGTGCGCCGAGATTGCATGGGGGTCCTGATGGTCCTGATGGTCCGAATATTCCTGATTGCGGCGCATTGCAGTGTACATGCCGCTGTTCGCGAATGCTTGCGGCGCAAGCACTTGTGGTATGGCGCAACTTTACGCCTGTCATGGGTCCGGCGCAGCCGCCGTGCGACAGGCTGCAAAATCAGCGGCCCAGGGCGCGCAAATGCGCCGCTCCGTAAGCAAACAGCCACGGCGAACCGTGGCTGTCGTCTGTCGAGCGCCTAACAAAACCTCCATGGCTGCGTTGCTCCGGCTTGCCGTACAGTCGTACTGTCGTCGCCGTCGCGCCTTGCCCTGAAGGTTTTGTTAGGCGCTCTTAGTGTCGGACACTAGGCCGCCACGATCTCTTGTTTTTCCGGCAGGGCGATCTGGTGGTCGACGCTGAACTGGTAATCTTTAAAGACGTGCTCGGCGCTGAGGATCTGGTAGCTGCCATCGGCCAGCTGGTGCGTGGTGTCCTTCAGGCGCGAGGTGGTCTGACCGCAGGTCCAGCAATTGAAATTGCGCATGTGCGTGCACAAGCAGGTCTTGTCCATCACCACGATGTTCTTGCTGTCGGGATTGGCCAGCACTTCGCGGTTGTACGAGTTGATGTACGAGCAATTACCGGTGGCATCGAGCAGGTAGCCGTAGGATTCGCAGCCGGGACGGATGCCCGAACCGATCGCCGGCGTGCTCTTGAGCATGCGCATCGGATAGCCGGTCGGCGAAATGCCGTTGACGATGATGTCGTCCTCGGTGGCGCGGATATATTCCTGCTTCACCGAATCGGGCAAGCCGCATTCGTGGGTCATGGTAAAGCGGGCCGCCACCTGCACGCCGCCGGCGCCTTTTTCAAGAAATTCCACCGCATCGGTGCCGGTGAAGACGCCGCCCGCGGCGATCAGGGGAATCGTCAAGCCTTCGGTTTTCATGAAGGCGTGAATCTCGTCCATGATGGTGTGCAGGTCGTATTCGGCCCAGTCGAGGCCGAAACCGAGGTGGCCGCCGGCCAATGGCCCCTCGACGATGATGTAGTCGGGCGCACGGTCGAGCTTACTCACCTTGCGCAGGAACAGTTGCAACGCGCGCACGGAAGAGACGATGATGCCCAGCTTGGCATCGCGGAAACGCGGGTGGTCGGCGATCAGGGCGAACGAGCCCAGGTGCAGGCCGGCCGACATGGTGATGCCGTCGATGCCGGCGTCGAGCGCGGCCGACAGGCGGGTGCGCAAGGTCTCTTTCGGCGAATTCATGGTCAACTTTTCCATGCAGTTGACGAACACCAGGCCGTCGCCGCGCTTGGCTTCCATGGTCGCGCCGACGTGCAACATGGTCGCCTCGGCCAGGCGTGCCAGGTCGAACTGCACCACCGCCTTGTCCATATTGTTGATGTTGAATTTATACGTCTTGGTTTTTTCCTTGACGAAACTGGTGTCGAATTTGCGGTCCGACACGTCTTGTACCATCGCATCGGAAATGTGGCCGATGCCGCCCAGGCGGGCCGCTTCGAGCGCCAGTTCCGAGGTCGAAATGTCGACACCCATCCCGCCGATCATGATGGGCACATATTCCTTGTTGCCCAAACGCAGGCGGAAATCATCAACACGTTTCATTGCTATCCTTAAAACACCAGTTTTACTAATCGCGGTAACGAACTTTGCGCAAGCTCAATTCTACCTGAAGGCTTATCCCGATTCGCTACCGGAATATACGTGCGAATGCCGCCTCCGGATTCAATCCGGCAGCGGCGGGTTGTCCCGGTCGAGCGCTTAGTCGCGGAAATTATTGAATTCCAGCGGCAGGTCGGCGACATCCTTGCGCAGCATCGCCATGGCCGATTGCAGGTCGTCGCGCTTGGCGCCGGTGACGCGCACGGCATCGCCCTGGATGCTCGCCTGCACCTTCATCTTGCTGTCCTTGATGACGCGCACGATTTTCTTGGCATCGTCGGTCTCGATGCCGTTTTTCACCTTGATGACCTGCTTGACCTTGTCGCCGCCGATTTTCTCGATCTTGCCGTCCTCCAGGAAACGCACGTCGACCTTGCGCTTGCCCAGTTTGTTGATGAGGACGTCGCGCACCTGGTCGAGCTGGAATTCGGCATCGGCGTAAGCGGTCAGCTCATGTTCCTTTTGCTCGACCTTGGCCGAGCTGCCCTTGAAATCGAAGCGCGCGCCAATTTCCTTGTTCGCTTGCTCGACAGCGTTTTTTACTTCAACCATGTCTGCTTCGCAGACGACATCGAATGATGGCATTGGGTTCCTTTTATTGGCGAATACTGAATGGCGATATTTTAACGGACAACCGGCGAGCGCCCTATATAATTCCCGGCCATGCACCCTGAACTTTCCTTCGATCACTCCCTGCGCGCCCTCAACACCTTCGGCATCGACGCCAGGGCCAGCCACTACCTGCGCGTGACCAGTGTCGACACGCTGCGCGCGGCCCTGGCCGACCCGAGCCTTGCTGGCCTGCCCCGCCTTGTGCTGGGCGGCGGCAGCAATATCGTCCTGACCGGCGATTTCGACGGGCTGGTGCTGCACGTGGCGATCGAGGGAAAACAGGTGTTGCCTGATGCTGCGCCCGGCCTGACCCTGGTACGCGCCGGCGCCGGCGAATCCTGGCATGGCCTGGTCGAGTACACGCTGGCGCAAGGGTTGGGCGGGCTGGAAAACCTGGCCCTGATCCCCGGTACCGTGGGCGCCTCGCCGATCCAGAACATCGGCGCCTACGGCGTCGAACTGAAGGACGTGTTTCACAGCGTGACCGTGTTCGATGGCGGCCAGCTACGCACCATGACAGCCGCCGAATGCCGCTTCGCGTATCGCGACAGCGTGTTCAAGCAGCCTGACGGCGCCGGGCTGATCGTGGTCGACGTGACGTTTGCGCTGCCGCTGCGCTGGCAGCCGGTGCTCGGCTACAGCGAACTTGCCAACGCCGTGTTGGAAGCCGGCTTGACCGATCCGTCGCCGCGCCAGGTCGCCGACCTGGTCATCGCCATCCGCCGCCGCAAGCTGCCCGATCCGGCGGTGATCGGCAATGCCGGCAGCTTTTTCAAAAATCCGGTAGTGAGCTCGACGCGCTGCGCCGAGATTCTGGCGGCCCATCCTGGGCTCGTTCACCATGCGCAGGCCGACGGTTCGGTCAAGCTGGCGGCGGGCTGGCTGATCGACCAGTGCGGCTGGAAGGGCCGCTCGCTGGGCGCGGCGGGCGTGTATCCGAAGCAGGCGCTGGTGCTGGTCAACCAGGGCGGGGCGACGGGTGCCGAGGTGGTGGCGCTGGCGAAGGCGATTGCGGCGGATGTGGCGGATAAATATGGGGTGGTTTTGGAAGCAGAACCGGTATTCGTGTAGGGGGCAGCAGGGGGACTGGCAACGCGCGCAGCGCGGTGCCTGTCCCATTTTGGCGCCGCCACCAAATTTTTAAAATTGCCATAGGCTTTAGCGCCGACACACCGGCTACGCTATAGTTTGCTTCCATTCGAAATGGGGACAGGCGGGGCCGCCCAGGCACCGCGCAATCGGCGACGTATGCAAGTTCATACGCCGTCGCGCGCGTGCCAGTCCCCGGCAGTTTATGCGCAAACGACCCGGTTCCTACCCTCATTCTTCGCCACATACACCGCCTTGTCCGCCGCCCCGATCAGCGCTTCCGGCGAACTCTCCTTCGATGGTATCTCGGTCGCCACGCCGATCGACATGGTGACCATGCCGGCCGCGGTGCCGGGGTTGTCGATGGCCAGCCGTTCGAGGTCGGCGCGGCAGGCTTCGGCCAACAGTTCGGCGCCGGCCAGATCGGTGTCGGGCAGGATGATGGTGAACTCCTCGCCGCCATAGCGGGCCACCAGGTCGGCCGGGCGTTTCAACCGGGCGGTCAGAATGCCGGCGAATTTTTTCAGGCACAGGTCGCCGGCCAGGTGGCCGAAGGTGTCGTTGTAGGCCTTGAACGCATCGACGTCGCACATCAACAGCGACAGCGGCTTCTGGTCGCGCTGGCCGCGCTGCCACTCCGAGCGCATCACTTCGTCGAAGCGGCGGCGGTTGGCGATGCCGGTCAGGCTGTCGAGGGCCGCCAGCTTTTGCAGTTCGATGTTGGCGTCGGCCAGGTTCTTCTGGCTGGCGCGTAAAAAGGCGAAGGCTTCGTCGCGCTGCAGGCGCGAGATGTGGCCGGCCGAGTGGTAGCGGATGCGCGCCAACAGCTCCAGCCGGTCGGGCAGCTTGACAAGATAATCGTTGGCGCCGACCGCGAAGCTGTGGGCCTTGAGTTTCGGGTCTTCCTTGGCCGATAACACGATGACCGGCACCTGGGCCAGCAGCTTGTCGTCGCGGTACTCGCGGATCAGCGTAAAACCGTCCACCTCCGGCATCACCAGGTCCTGCAGGATCACGGTCGGCTGCAGCTGGTGCGCCGTCTCGATGGCGGCGGCCGGATCGGTCACGTAATGGAACTCGATGTCGGGCTGCTCGGCCAGCATGCGGCGGATCGCCTCGACAATGATCAGCTGGTCGTCGACCAGCAGCACGCGCACCTTGAACTGGGTGACGCTCTGTTCGTCGCTGGATAAGGGGAGGGCGGCGTCGTCGATCATGGGCAGGCGTTTTTCATGGGTGGTTTCGGCGGTGGCTCAAAAGTAAACGCAAAAGCAAAAGCAAACGAAAAGCAAACGGCAAATCAACCGGCACGCACGCCCGCGCGACTGCGCAGGGCCAGGCCGATCTGTTCGAGCGAGAGAATACGGTCGGCCGCGCCGATCTCGGCCGCCGCGCGCGGCATGCCATACACGGCGCTGCTGGCCTGATCCTGGGCGATGGTGTGCTTGCCGGCCCGGCGCATCGCCAGCAAACCGGCGGCGCCGTCGCGGCCCATCCCGGTCAACAGCACGCCGGTGGCCTCGCCCGTGAAGTGCCGCGCCACGCAGTGAAAAAACACGTCCACCGACGGCCGGTAGGCGTATTCGCGCGGATTGGCATCATAATGCAGGCGCAGCCTGGCATCCATTACAAGATGGTCATTGGTGCGCGCCACCAGCACCACGCCCGATTCGAGCTGGTCGCCGGCATCGACCGGGCGTACCGGCATGTCGATCTGGTCGCCCAGCCAGCGCGCGAACGGGCCGGCGAAATTGGCGTCGATGTGCTGCACCACCACGATGGCGGTGCCCGGCCCCGGCGTCCAGCCGGACAGCACTTTCGACACCGCCCCGGGGCCGCCGGTGGAGGCGCCGATCGCCAGCAGGTGTTTGACCGGGCCGCGCGGCGCCGGCTCGGCGCCGGCGGCCGGCTCGCCAGCGGCGCTCACGCGCAGCAGTTTGCCGATGGTCTTGATCTTGGCCAGCAGCTGGGAGTCGCCGTCGCCGCCCGCGCTTTTGCCGACGTCGAGCAGGGCCGGGGTGGCGGTGACGTCGAGGGCGCCCGCGCCCATCGCGCGAAACACCTGGCCGACGTTGTCCTGCGGCTGCGCGGTGACGATCAGGATGGCGCAGGGCGACTGCTGCATGATCAGGCGGGTCGCCTCGACCCCGTCCATTTCCGGCATCACCAGGTCCATCAGCACCAGGTCGGGACGCGTTTCCTGGCAAAGGCGCACGGCGTCGACGCCGTTGCGCGCCACCCAGATCACTTCGTGGTCGCGGCTGGCCGCCACCACCCGGCGCAGCGCTTCGGCGGCCATGGCGACGTCGTTGACAATACCGATCTTCATGCTGTGCGTTCCACCGTCATGCGCCGCTCTCGCCGATCAAATCGAGCACCGCTTCGAGCAGCGTCTCGTCGTGAAAGCTGCCCTTGGTCAGATAATAATCGGCGCCGGCCGTCATGCCGCGCGCGCGGTCTTCCGGGCGGTCCTTGTAGGACACGATCATCACCGGCAGCTTGTGCAGGTCCATGTCCTGGCGGATCAGGGTGACCAGCTCGATGCCATCCATGCGCGGCATGTCGACGTCGGTGATCACCAGGTCGTACTGGCCGCTGCGGACCACGTTCCAGCCGTCGATGCCGTCGATCGCCAGATCGACGCGATAGCCGCGCGAGAGCAGCAGCTTTCTCTCCATCTCGCGCACCGTCAGCGAATCGTCCACCACCAGCACCCGCTTGGCCTGGCGCTGCACCTTGTCGGCGCCCTGCGCGACCTGCATCAAACCGCCTTCGCCCAGCAGCTTGTCGATCGATACCAGCAAGTCCGCCGTGTCGAGGATCAGCACCGGCGCGCCGTCGTCCAACAGGGCGGCCGAGGCGATGTCGCGCAGTTTGCCGAACAGCGGATCGATCGGCTGCACCGCCAGGCTTTGCTCGCCGCGGATGGCATCGACCACCAGCGCGTAGCGGCGCTGGCCGGCGCCGATAACCACCACCGGGAGATCGCTGCCGCCCAGGGCCAGCTGGCCCAGTTCGAGCACCTGGGCCGCCGACACCAGCCCCAGGTGCTCGCCATCGAGCTCGAAAAACTGCTTGTTTTCCAGCGTGTGCAGCGCGTCCGGCGGCAGTTTGAGCACGCGCTCGACCTTGACGATCGGGATGGCGTAGGCCTCGCCCTGGATGTCGACCACCAGCGAACGCACGATCGACTGGGTCAGCGGCAAGGTGATCAAGGTGCGCATGCCGCGCCCGGCCTCGGTTTCCAGCCGCACGCTGCCGTTTTGCGCGCGGATCGCCTGCTGAACGATGTCCAGGCCCACCCCGCGGCCGGAAATGGCGCTGGTGGTTTCCTTCAGGCTGAACGCCGGCAGGAACAGAAATTCGAGCAGCTCGGCGCTCGACATGGCATCGGCCATCGCCGCGCTGGCCAGCTTGCGCCTGACCACCGCGCCGCGGATTTTTTCGAGATCGACGCCGGCGCCGTCGTCGCTGATGACGATCGACAGCATGCCGTTGCGGTGGCGCGCTTCCAGGCGGATGCTGCCGGCCATCGGTTTGCCGGCGATCAGGCGGTCGGTGGCATCCTCGATGCCGTGATCGACGGCGTTTCTCAGCATGTGGTTGAGCGGGCTTTCGATGCGCGCCAGGATATCGCGATCGACCAGGGTGTCTTCGCCGGTGACGGTCAGCGTGGCTTCCTTGCCCAGGCTCCTGGCCAGGTCGCGCACCATGCGGGCGAACATGTGCACGCCGTCGCGGAACGGCCGCATGCGCAGCGCCAGCACCTCGTCGACCAGCTTGTTCGACACCGACAGCACGCGCCGCTCGTAGCCGTCGAGGTCGGTCATGTGCTCGTGCAGCGCCTGTTTCAACGGATGCGTCCTTTGCAGCGCCAGCGCCGATTGCTCGATCAGGCTGGCGTCACCCAGCCGCACCAGCGAATCGTGCAACTGCTCGATGGCCTTGAACAGGCTGGCCTGGTTGCGCTTGAAACGCTGCAGCGAGGCGATGGTCGGCACCAGCTGGTGGGCGTTGATGCGCGTTTCGCTGGCCAGCGCCAGCAGCTGGTCGAAGTTCTGCTGCAGCGCGCGCGCGGCCGGGGCGGATTCGGCGGCGCGCGGCGCCGGCGGCGCTTCCGGCGCTTCCGGC
>JAQGNM010000105.1 GCA_028291845.1 Massilia sp.
GTGTCGCCGATGCGGATGTCCTTGCGCCGCACTTCGCTTTCGTTGTGCAGGGTCGCGTTCTCGATCGTCACGCCGCCGACGAACACCGGCGCCAGGCGCGCCACCGGGGTGATGGCGCCGGTGCGCCCGACCTGCACGCCGATGTCGCGCACTTCGGTGAGCGCTTCCTCGGCGGGGAATTTATGGGCCATGGCGAAACGCGGCGCGCGCGACACGAAGCCCAGGCTGCGCTGGTCGTCCACCTTGTCGACCTTGTAGACCACGCCGTCGATTTCGTAGGCCAGTTTGGGCCGGCGCTGGCCGACCTTTTCAAAATAATCGAGCAGGCCGATGGCGCCCGTCACCTGCGCGCGTTCGTTCGACACCGGCAAGCCGAGCGTCTCGAACCAGTCCAGCAAAGCCGAATGGGAATCGGGCATGGCGGCCCCTTCGAGGGCGCCGATGCCGTAGCTGAAAAAGCGCAGCTTGCGGCTGGCGGTGATGCGCGAGTCGAGCTGGCGCAGGCTGCCGGCGGCGGCGTTGCGCGGGTTGACGAATTCGCGCTGGCCCGCTTCGCGCTGGCGCTCGTTGAGCGCGGCGAATTCGGATTTGAGCATCAGCACTTCGCCGCGCACTTCCAAAACACTTGGGATATTGTCCCCATGCAGGCGCAGCGGGATGTTGCGCACCGTGCGGATATTCACGGTGACGTCTTCGCCGGTGGCGCCGTCGCCGCGGGTGGCGGCCTGCACGAACAGGCCGTTTTCATAACGCAGGCTGATCGCCAGGCCGTCGTATTTCAGCTCGGCGGTGTACAGCACTGCCTCCTGACCGAGGCCCTCGCGCACGCGGCGGTCGAAGTTTTCGATGTCTTCGGCGGTAAAGCCGTTATTCAAGGACAGCATCGGCACCGTGTGCGTCACCTGTTTGAATTCGGGGATCGGGGCGGCGCCCACCCGCGCGGTGGGGGTGTCGTTGGAGACCGCTTCGGGATGGGCCGCTTCGAGTTCCTGCAGCTCGCGGAACATGCGGTCGTACTCGGCGTCGGGGATGGTGGGCGCATCCTTGACGTGGTAGTTATAGATGTGGCGATTCAGTTCGGTCACCAGCGCGGCCATCCGCGCCAGCACCGCGGCATCAGGGGCGACACTCACTGCCGCTCCTTCAGCTGAACAGGCGCAGCGCGCGGGTCGAACCGGCCGGAATGTCCGCCGCGGCCATCTCTTCGTAAAATTCCAGCACCTGGCCGTTGATCTCGGCCAGGGTGGCATCTAACAGCGGCTGGCCGCTGTCGTCGACGATGGTGGCGTCGAGGCGGCCGACCATCGAACGGGCGCAGGCGACCATGGCGCCGAAACCGTCGCGCTCGGGCGCCACCACCGGCACGTCGAGCAGCAAGGTCAGGTGCGAGGTGGTGTCGGCGCCCAGGGTGACGTTGGTCGACAAGGTGAACAGCACGCCGCCGTCGCCGTCGGGCATGGCGTAACGGCCGTCCGGACGGACGTCGAAGCCCTGCTTTTCAAGTGCCACGATGAGGGTGGCGATCGACCACGGCGCGCCGTTCGACATCAGGTTCACGCCCAGCTGGGCATCGTGGCCGGCGACGAAACGGTGCAGGGTCTTGGCGTCGCCCATCACTTCGATCATGTCCGGGATTTCCGGCTCGGCGCCGATCTCGTCGGCCAGCGCGCGCAGGCGCGTGACCAATTCGGAGTACTCCAGCTCGTTCAAGGCGGTGGTGCGACTGGCCATCTGCACGCCGGCCTGCAAGGTGGTGTAGACGCCGCCGTGGACGATCGGTTCCCACTCGCCGCTGACGGCCAGGCCAATGTAGTGGATCGGCTTGTTGCCGACGTGGCGCAGGGTGTGCAGCGCCGGCAGCAGCTTGTCGCCGCGCATGGCGATTTCCAGCGCCAGCGGAATCAGGCAGTCGATCAGCGGATCGACCAGGGCGGTGGCTTTCTCGGCGTCGGCGGCTGTCTCGGCGGCAACGGCATCGGCACGCACGGTGGGCGGACCCAGGTCGGGGTCGAGCGCCCTGGCGTCGGCGCCATGCGCGTGCATAGCCGGTTCCTGGCGGGTGGGCGGCGCGGCGGGCGCGCCGTCCAGGGTCGGCTCGGCGCGGTTGGCAGCGGCCGGGGTGGTACGGCCGACCGCCGCCGGCGCGGCGGCGTCGTCCGCCTTTTCAGCGCCGGCGCCCATCAGCACGTCGTCGTGTTCCGAACCAAAAGCCCGTTCGACACTTTTGCGCGCCTTGTGCTCCTGCCACTTGTTGTATGCGAAAACCGCGCCGACAAACACCACGGCGCCGCCAATCAGGCTCATTTGAAGATCGGTCATCCTGCGTACGCCTCGGTCGTGATCACGTTGCGCTGCGCGGCAGCTTCGAGAAATCCCGGCATGGGCGAGCTCCTTTATTGTTTATTCTGTTATTGATGAGTGCTGCAATATTTTCAATGTATGCCCGAGGGTAACACGCCATGGCAGCGGCACGTCTGACAGCCCGGGCAAATCGCCCTCATGATACCAACATCATTGTGCGCACGGAACCGTCAAACAAACGTCCAGCCTATTTTTGTTTTGGCCGGCTTGCCGCCAAGGTTTAGCGCCCCTCATGCCGCCTGCGGATCCTCGATCAAGCCGGCGGCCGCTTCCATGTCGACCGCGACGATCCTCGACACGCCCTGCTCCTGCATGGTGACTCCGATCAGCTGATTGGCCATTTCCATCGCAATTTTATTGTGGGAAATAAACAGGAACTGGGTGTGTTCCGACATCCGCCTGACCATGCGGCAAAACCGCTCGGTGTTGGCGTCGTCGAGCGGGGCGTCGACCTCGTCGAGCAGGCAGAACGGCGCGGGATTGAGGCGGAACATGGAAAACACCAGCGCGGTGGCGGTCAGCGCCTTTTCGCCGCCCGACAGCAGGTGGATGGTGGCGTTTTTCTTGCCGGGCGGCTGCGCCATCACCTGCACGCCGGAGTCGAGAATTTCGTCGCCCGTCATCACCAGCTTGGCATTACCGCCGCCGAACAGGATCGGAAACAGCTCCGAGAAATGCATGTTGACCTGGTCGAAGGTCGCCTGCAGCAGGTCGCGCGTTTCCTTGTCGATGCGGGAAATCGCGTCTTCCAGGGTGGTGATGGCTTCCACCAGGTCGGCGTTTTGGGCGTCGAGAAAGTGCTTGCGCTCGGACGCCTGCGCCAGTTCGTCCAGCGCCGCCAGGTTGACCGCGCCCAGCGCGGCAATCGCGTTGCTCAAGCGGGTCACCTCGCCCTGCAAGCTGGCGGGCCGCATGTCCGGCTCGAGTTTGACGGTGAGCGCCGCCTCGTCGGCGTCGACCGCGCGCAAGGCTTCGGCGAACTGCTCCTGGTTCAGGCGCGCCGCCTGTTCCTTCAGCTGGGTTTCCGAAATCCGGTCGCGCTGCGGCTGCAGGCTGCGCTCGGCCGTCATGCGCGCTTCCTCGGCCTGGCGCAGCTGCTGGGTGATCTGGTCGAGTTCATGGCGGGCGTCCGACAGGGCGATCTCCTGGCCGCTGCGGCGTTCGAGCAGCTCCTGCAAACCATCGGCGGCGGCGCCCGACTCCAGCGCCTCCAGTTCCGCCTGGCCGGCGGCGAGGCTGGCGCCGACCTGGCCGGCCTGCGTGCTGGCGGTGGCCAGGGTGCGGCGCAGTTCGTCGATCTTGCTGCGCTGGGATTTTTCGGCGAACTGTGCTTCCTGGGCCGCCCGTTCCAGCTCACGCAGCTTGTCGCGGGCGCGCGCCAGCGCCTGCTCCTGGTCGATGAACGCCGTCTGCCGCTCTTCGTGGGCGCCCTGCAGCTCGGCCAGTTCGAGGTCGAGTTCCTCGAAGGCTGCCTCGAGTTCGATCCTCACCATCTGCTGTTCCGCCTCCTGGGCGGCGATCTCGCGCAGGTCCTCAAGAATCTGCGTGCTGCGCTGGTTGAAACGCGCCTCGACTTCGGACTGCTTCACCACTTCCAGCTGCAAAGCGTGCACCGATTGCGTCAGGGTGGCGCTGCGCTGGCGGGCGTCCTGCAGGCGCCGTCCCAGTTCGGCCACGCGGGCGTCGGCGGCCACCTGGCGCGCACGCGCCTCGTCGGCCAGCATGGTCTGGGCGCGCAGCTGCTTGCCGAGGTTGTCGATTTCCTGCTGGCGCGCCAGCATGCCGTCCTGCTCGGCATCCGGCGCATAAAAGCGCACGCTCGACGCCGTGATGGTATGGCCCTGGCGGGTGACGAACATGCCGCCCGCCGGCAGAGAGGCACGCGCGGACAGGGCAAAGGCGGCGTCCTCGGCGATGAACACGCCAGTCAACCAATCCTGCAGCACGCCGCGCAGCCCGGCTTCATTGACACGCACAAGGCTGAAGAACGGTGACAGGCCGGGGACATCCAGCACGGCGGAAGGTACCAGTGAAGGCGCATACAGCGCCAGCTTGGCCGGCGGCGCATCGGCAAAAAAGCCCTTGGCCCAGTCCAGGTTCGACATCTCCAGCGCGCCGGTGCGCTCGCGCAGCACCGCCTCCAACGCGGTTTCCCAGCCTTCCTGCACGTGCAGCTTCTGCCACAGGCGCGGCAGCGAGTCGAGTTCGTGCTTCTTTAGCCATGGCTGCACCTTGCCCTGGCTTTGCACCCGCTCCTGCATCTGGCGGCTCGCATTCAGGCGCGCCTCCAGCTGGGCATTGGCGGCGCTTTCCTGGTTCACCAGTGCTTGCGCGGCGGCGCGCTCGGTCTCGGCCCTGCCCTGCTGCTCGGTTACTTCTTCCAGCAGCATGGCCTGTTCTTCCAGCGCCTGCTGCTTTTCCTCGAGCTGCATGCGCAGATTTTGCAGGTGGCTCGAATCGGGCAGATTCAAGCCGTTCTGTTCCTGCTGCAGGCGTTCGCGGCGGGTAATTAGGCCGTTGATGATCTGGCCGACGTTTCTCTGCTGGTTCGACGACAGCTCGATTTTCTGCTGCACCTGCATGATGCGGGTGCGTGAGTCGCTTGAAGCCTGCTGGGCCGCGCGCCAGGCGGCATCGAGCGCCGGCAGCGCTTCGCCCTGCTCTTCGGCCGCCATCTGCGACTGCTCGACCTTCGCGCCCAGTTCTTCCAGCAGGTAGTCGGCTTCCTCCAGCTGGGCTTTCAGGTCCTCGGCCTGGTTCTGCCATTGGCTGCGCTGGGCGCCAAGCGCCGCCAGCTGGTTTTGCAGGCGCGAACGCGATTCGAGCACGAACTTGATCTGCGCTTCCAGTGCGCCGATCTCGGTGTTGGTCTGGTACAGCTGGCCCTGGGCCTGGTGCAGGCGGTCGCCGACGGCGAAATGCGCCTGGCGCATGTGTTCCAGTTCCAGCTCGACGTGGCGCAGGCCGGCCGTTTGCGCCTCCAGCGCCGTCTGCGCCGCTTCCATCTCGCGGAAATACTTCTGCTGCTCGGCCTGCGCCTCGTTTTTACGAAGCAGCCACAGCAGCTTTTGCTTTTCTTCCTGCTCGGCCTGCAGCTTGTGAAAGCGCGTCGCCACCTCCGCCTGCGCCTCCAGTTTTTCCAGGTTGGCGTTCAGCTCGCGCAGGATGTCGTCGACCCGCAGCAGATTCTCGCGGGTGTCGTTCAGGCGGTTTTCCGTCTCGCGGCGGCGCTCCTTGTACTTGGAGACGCCGGCCGCCTCTTCAAGGAACACCCGCAATTCCTCCGGGCGCGACTCGATGATGCGCGAGATCATGCCCTGGCCGATGATGGCGTAAGCGCGCGGCCCCAGGCCGGTGCCGAGGAAAATGTCCTGGATGTCGCGCCGGCGCACCGGCTGACCGTTAATATAATACGTGGAGGTGCCGTCGCGCGTGAGGGTGCGTTTGACGGCGATTTCGGCGTACATGCCCCATTGGCCGGCGGCCTTGCCGGCCTGGTTGTCGAACACCAGTTCGACCGACGCCCGGCCGGCCGGTTTGCGGTGTGTGCTGCCGTTGAAAATCACGTCCTGCATCGATTCGCCGCGCAGTTCCGACGCCTTCGATTCGCCCAGCACCCAGCGCACGGCGTCGATGATGTTCGACTTGCCGCAACCGTTCGGCCCGACCACGCCGACCAGTTGACCCGGCACCTGGAAATTGGTGGGGTCGACGAAGGATTTGAATCCGGACAGCTTGATGGAAGAAAGACGCACCCTCGGGTAGCTCCAGTTCGATTGACAATATACAGGCGATAAGCGGGGCGATCATACCATTTGCGGCAGCGAAAAAGCAGGGGCGAGCATCGAGCCGGCCGGCCGCGCCGTTGGCGCACTTGGCGCCGCAGGGGCGCAGGTGGCGCCGCCAGGGCGCACCTCGTCGCATCGACAGTGGCCCGCCGCCAGCCCGGCATAAACTTCATTTTGCCGATCGCCATCCATGGTACTTTTCCGCCCACCCGACTTTTTAAAATTTATAAACGATGTCCATCACCCCCGCCCGGCCGCCTGAGAGCCACCCGCTCGACCTGATCCCGCTGTTTCGCCGCTGGCCCAGTTCGCCCTGGCGCGACGTGCTTTATACCTGCATCTGGAGCTCGATGATCGGCGCCGG
>JAQGNM010000124.1 GCA_028291845.1 Massilia sp.
GCCGCGATATTCAATGACATCTGGTGGCCGCCGTGCGGGATGCAGCGTTTCGGCGACCAGCCGTGTTGGCGCAGCATGTCCAGGGTTCTCAGATATTCGACCAGGCCGTAGCTGAGCGCGCAGTCGAATTGCAGCCAGTCGCGGTCGGCGCGCATGCCGCCGTAACGGATCAGGTTGCGTGCGTCCTGCATCGAGAACAGGTTTTCACCGGTGGCCATCGGATTTTTATAATAATTGCGCAGGGTCGCTTGCAATTCATAATCGAGCGGATCGCCCGCTTCCTCGTACCAGAACAGGTCGTACTGCGACAGCGCCTTGGCGTAGGCGATGGCGGTATCGGGATCGAACCTGCCGTTGGCGTCGACCGCCAGTTTCTGGCCGTCCTGCAACACCGAGAGCACCGAGTCGATGCGCCGTAAATCCTCGTCGAGCGAGGCGCCGCCGATTTTCTTCTTGACCACGGTGTAGCCGCGGTCGATGTAGCTGCGCATCTCGTCCTTGAGTTTGTCGTGGCTTTGGCCGGGATAGTAATAGCCGCCGGCGGCGTAGACAAAAATGTTGCGGTCGGGCGTGCCGTTGCCGTAGCGGTCGGCCAGCAGTTGAAACAATGGCTTGCCTTCGATCTTGGCCACCGCATCCCACACCGCCATGTCGATGGTGCCGATGGCCACCGAGCGTTCGCCGTGGCCGCCCGGCTTTTCGTTGGTGAACATCGTGTTCCAGATTTTATGGGGGTCGAAGTTTGCGCCGCTGTCGTCGACCAGGCTGGCCGGATCGGCTTCCAGCACGCGCGGGATAAAACGCTCGCGCATCAGCTTGCCCTGGCCGTAGCGGCCGTTGGAATTGAAGCCGTAACCGATCACCGGCTTGCCGTCGCGGATGACATCGGTGACCACGGCGACCAGGCTCAGGGTCATCTTGCTGAAGTCGATGTAGGCGTTGCGGATGGGCGAACTGATGGGGATGGTTTTTTCGCGGATTTCGACGATTTTCATGGAGAACTCTCGGTAAGTGAATATGGCAAGATTACTCTTCAATCAGGTAACATGAACGCACCGAAATTAAAACCATATTTCAATTCAAGTGAATAATGACCTCGCTCCCGATCTGACGTTTTTTGTCCTCCTCGCCAAGCTGGGCAGCATGTCGGCCACCGCCCGCGAGCTCGGCGTGACGCCGCCCGCTGTCACCAGGCGCCTGAACCTGATCGAGCATCGGGTCGGCGTACGGCTGGTCAACCGCACCACGCGGCGCCTCAGCCTGACCAGCGAGGGAGAAAGTTACCTGGCGCAGGCCAGCCAGATCCTCGACAGCATTCGCGACATGGAAGAGTCGGTATCGAGCGGGCGCGCCGAACCGAAGGGTTTATTGAGGGTCAACGCCACACCGGGCTTTGGCCGCACCCGCATCGCCCCGCTGCTATCAAGCTTTGCCCACGCGCATCCGGACGTGGAAGTGGAGTTGCAGCTGACCGATCGTCCGATCAGCCTGGTCGAAGAAGCCTTCGATCTGGCCATCCGCTTCGGCGAATTGCCCGACACCCGCCTCTCGGCCCGCAAGCTGATGAGCAACCGGCGCTTGCTGTGCGCGTCTCCCGCCTACCTGGAGCGCTACGGCATGCCGAACAGCCCGCAACAGCTGCATCGCCACCGCTGCATCCTGCACCGCCAGAACGACGACGTCTACGGTACCTGGCGCCTGCTCAAAGGCAAGAAGGTGGAACTGGTGAAGGTGCGTGGCGCGGTGTCGAGCAACGATGGCGACGTCGTCATGCACTGGGCGCTGGAAGGCCACGGCATCGTGCAGCGCTCTGAGTGGGACGCGGCGCAGTATCTGGCCAGCGGGCGCTTGAAGGAAGTCATGCCGGGCTATACCCTGCCGCCGGCCGACCTGTATGCGTTTTATCTGAGCCGCCGCAACCTGCCGGCCAAGATCCGCACGTTTATCGATTTCCTGGTGGCCGAGTTCGCCCCTTGAGCCTTACCCGGACAGGAACGGCCGCCGGCGTTCAATATTTGCTCGACTGCAATACAGCAAATATGGTGTAATTCATCATATGTCTGCTCACCGAACAAGCCCGTTGAATTCTCCTTTCCGCGCATCGCACGCGCCCGCCGCGTTGCACCAGGCCGCCACCGTTTGCCCCAGCTGTCACGCCACTGCCACCGGCAATTACTGTTCGCGCTGCGGCGAGTCGATGATCGTGCACGCGCCGTCGGCGGGCGAGTTCCTGCATGAATTCGTCGGCCATTACGTCGCCCTCGAGGGCAAGCTGTGGCAGACCCTGCGCCTGCTGATCTTCAAACCGGGTCAGCTGACGGTCGATTTTCTGCGCGGCCGGCGCATCGGCAGCATCAATCCCTTGCGCATGTACCTGACCTTGAGCCTGGTGATGTTCGCCCTGATCAAAATGGCCGGCATCGCGGTGCCGCAGCTCACGCTCGAAACCGACGGGGCAGGCATTTCGTACGCCCATTCGGTTGCCGACCCTGCGCGGCCGGGCAAATCCTTGACCGGCACCTTCGCCACCACCGTTTCCGTCTCCGAGGATGGCGAACGGCTCGCCATCGACCGCGCCGTGGCCGCGCTGGGCAGCTACAACGCGCACTGGGCCGCCAACGGCAAACGTTTCATGGCGGCGCCGCCCGATGAAAAGGCGCAGCTTCTCAACCATGGTTTCCTGGCCAATCTGCCGTACATGCTGATCGGCGCCCTGCCGCTGTTCGCTCTTTACCTCAAGCTGCTGTACCTGCGCAGCGGACGGCGCTACGGCGAACACCTGGTGTTCGCGCTGCATGCCAGCGCCTTCGCGTTTTTCATGGCCATCGTCATGATCGTGTTGCCGGGTAATTTCCTCTGGCTGTTGCTGACCTTCTACGACCACAAACCGGCGCTGGCGTCGTTCTGGGACGCCTTGCAAGTAGTACCGGTGCTGTGGCTGCTCGCCTATTTGCCGGTCGCCCTGCGCCGCGTGTATGGCGGCAGCGCGGCGGCGGCATGGGCGAGGTCGCTGTTACTGCTGTCGGTGCATGCGGCGGTCATCGTCGGTCTGATCATCGGCGCCGAGATCATCGCCATCCTCGGCCACGGCTGACCGCCTACTCGAACAAGGGCACGATCGCCAGCGGCGCATCCTGCGTGGTCAGTTGGGAGCGCGCCGGATGGGCGCCGAAGCGCAGGTTGACAATTTTAAAACTGTCGTCGCCGTCGTCGGCAAAAATGGCGCCGTCGGCGACCCGCAACTCGACACTTTCCGCCTGGCTGGCGCGCTTGATGACCAGCACCGGCGCCGCCCCGCTCCTGGCGAAGCCGAAGCGAACGCCCACGCAGTTTTTCTTGCCGTAGCTGGCGTCCAGGTAGCGCGCGTAGTCGAGCGCCTGTTCGCAGGCGGCGCGCAGTTCGGCCAGGTCATAGACGCCGTCCGGCCGCACCACCAGGCTGACGCGGGCGCGCAGCGTGAAGGGACCGAGTTTGCGGCTGAGCACCAGCGCGGCGTTTTCGTCGTAGGCCGCTTTCAATAGTGGAAAAACAGTGCGGCCGGTGGCGTCGAGCGGCAGATTCAACTGGCTGTCCTGGCCGTTCAAGACCAGCCGCAAGGCCTCGCCCGGCATCACCTTGTCGCGCGGCAGCACCTGGATCTGGTGCAGCAGCAGCGATTTGGGCTTGCCGTACTTTTCGAACACCACCATGGCGCGGTAGGCATCGCGGTAGCTGACCCAGTCGCCATCCACGGCCGCGGCTGCGGCCAGCCCCGGCACGGCGGCCAGCGCCCCGACAATGAGCAGGAACGGACGCAAGGACAGGCGCATGATCAGAACCGGAAAGCCAGCGCGGTCGAGGCGGTGACCCCGGTGGCGCGCACGGAGAGCGGGCTGTGGCGGGCGACATCGACCAGGCGGCCAGCCTCGATGCCGCTGGCGAGCAGCCAGCCGGGTGAGAACGCCCAGTTCCAGCGCGCGCCCACGTGCACCTCGCGCAGGGCGGCGCCGGCCTGGTAGGCGCCATAGCCGCTGCGTGCCGATTGGTCCAGGCTGACGCCCGAATACGCCTGGTTCCAGGCGCGGTTGCCGATGTCGACGCCGGCATTGAACGACAGCGTGTGATGGCGCCCCGGTTCGATGCCGATGCGTTGTACGCCGACCCGCCACAGCACACCGTTGCGGTCGGCGCCAGCGCCGGCCAGCACGCTGTTGGTGAGGCGCCAGCCGGGGTTCAGGTAATAATTGAAAAAGCCGCCGCCCAGGGCGCGCGCGGGGACCGCGTCCATGCCTTCGAGGCGGTACGGCGTGCGCACGCTGCGCTTTGCCGATGACAGCCCGGAGATGCTGCTGGTGGTGACGGCGCCGGCGCTGTCGCCATCGCCATCGGCGTCACGGCGCGGCTGCCAGGCAAGCAGCGGTCCGTATTCGACGGTCGGCGCAGCGCTCAAATGCCATCCGATCGACGCGCCGGAGACAAACACGCCGTTGCTCCATTCAAATTGCAACACTGGCAGCGCCACCAGCCGGTCGCTGTCGGCGCCGGCGTAACGGGGCCCCGCCTGCACGCCCAGCCCGGCATACAGATCGCGGCTGCCGTCCGGCATGCGGTTTGCCTCAGGGGTCTGGGCGCGGGCAATTGCGGGCACAGCCGCGAGGGCAAGCATCACAGTGAGAGGCAAAGACCGGTTCATCGTCAGGACAGTGAAAGTTCGCGTGCGGTATTTTACGGCTGCGACCGGTCGATCAACAACGGATGGATTTTCTGTTGCGCAATTGCACGGTCTAAAGGAATTTCAAAAACCGGAGCGGGCCGCGCAGTAGGTTTTTTAAAAACCGTAGCGGGCCGCGCAGTAGGTTTTTTGGCGCAAAAAAACGCCCACCCGACACTTGCGTGTCAGGCGGGCTAACGGAAAAACCTGAGCTCCTAGAATAGAGGCAATCGGTTTATCCAAATGCTATAAAACTGTGTGGCAATTGTCATCAATTTGTAATTGATGCGACTTCCCGTGTCTCTTATACAATGCCCCCATGAAGCATTCCATGCCACCATCGCCCTTGCCGTGAACCGCCTGTTCTTCCGTTTTTTCGTGCTGGTGATGCTGGCGATCACGGTGGCGAGCTTCCTCGTGCACTTCGCCATCAGCCGCCTGTTCGGCGATCCGCTCGAGGAAATCGCCCGCCGCCAGGCGTCCGCCGAAATTTTCCTGCTCGAACAATATGTCGACAAGGCGCCTGCCGACGAGTGGCTGGTGCGCCTGAACAAGGTCAGGGAGGTATCGCAGGCGCGCCTCGAACTGGTGCCCCTGAGCAGTGCGCGCAGCACCGTCAAAGCGCGCTGGTTACCAGCGCTCGAACGTGGCGAACTGGTGCTCGACGCCGACAACAAGGCTTTCTTGCGCCGCGTCGATCTGAAAGGCGAGCGCTACATCGGCAGCGCCGACGACGTCGTCTACGCGCAGAACCTGCCGATCGACGTCACCCTGGCGCTGGAAATGGAAGCGCTGCGCTACGCCATCGTCGCTCTGGCCTTGCTGCTGCCGATCGCGCTCTGGTCGCGCGCCCACTGGCGCGGCCTGCAGGCCTTGTCGTGCGTGGCCGACCGCTTCGGCGCCGGCGACCTGTCGGCGCGCTCGGATTGTCCGCCGGGCGCCTCGATCTACCCGCTGGCCGAGCGCATCAACCACATGGCCGGCCGCATCGAAACCTTGGTGGTGAACCAGGACCATCTGCTGCACTCGGTGTCGCACGAACTGCGTACGCCGATCGCCCGCCTCGCCTTCGCCATGACTTTATTGCGCGACAAGGCCGACGATCCCGCCCTCGATGCCCGCTTCGACGCCATGGAAACCGACCTGGCCGAACTGGACGCGCTGGTGGGCGAGTTGCTGGGCATGGCCAAACTGGGCCAGGACGGCGCCTTGAAAGCGGCGCCCTTCCCCGTGCGCGCCATGCTGGCCGAGTGCGCCGAGCAGCTCGACTTTCCCTGCACTCTCGATTTGACCGCGGCGCCGGACCACATCACGGGCGACCGCCGCCTGCTGGCGCGGGCGCTCGACAACGTGCTGCGCAACGCCAAGAAATATGCAAAATCGCGCATAATCATTCAGGCGCGCAGCGTCGGCGACCAGCTGGAAATCGTCATCGACGACGACGGCCCCGGTATTCCCGAGGCCGAGCGCGAGCATGTTTTCGAGCCGTTTTACCGTCTGGACCGCAGCCGCGACCGCGCTACCGGCGGCTTCGGACTGGGTCTGGCGATTGCGCAAAAGGCGCTGGCGCTGCACGGCGGCAGCATCCAGGCCGAAGCATCGGCGCTGGGCGGCGCGCGCTTTGTG